>CAMPAF010000099.1 GCA_946631535.1 uncultured Verrucomicrobiota bacterium | reverse complement strand
GGCAGACGGACGTGTTCCGCACGCTGCGCAGCGTGCTGACGCTGCCGCGCGACCCTGCGCGGCCCGTTGTCGCGCTGGTGGTGACGGACGGCGAGGCGACTAGCGGCCTCACGCGAAACGCGGAGATAATCTCCAGTTTCTCCGAGCTCAACGGCGGGTTGATCTCCGTGTTCATGTACGGTGTGAAGGACACGGCGAACGCCTACCTCATGGACATGCTCACGCGCGGCAACCGCGGTAGCTGGGCCCGCCACGAGGGCCTGCGCTGGTCGGCGGCGGCCGGAATCCCCGCTCTCTCGAAGAAGTTCGAGCGGCCGGTCCTCTCCGACGTGTCGGTGATCTTCGCGTCGTCGTCGCACGCCGAGACGTATCCGAAGCTGGTCAACAACCTGTGCGAGGATGCGCCGATCGAGATCTACGGCGTCTGTCCGGCAGACCAGAAGGAGATCGTTTTCCAGATGCGCGGTCTGAACGGGGCTACCGTGTTCGAGAACCTGTTCCGCATCCCGTTCGCGACGGCGGAGAAGCTGGACGAGTCGGTGCGCCGCGAATGGGCCACGCGCCGCATCTACGCTCTCATCGCCGCCTACACGGCCAATCCCAAGGAAGACACCTTGCGCGACATGCGCATCTTCGCAAACCACTACAAGATAGCGATTCCATACGAGAAGGAGATAAAGTGAGCAGACTGGTATTTTTCGCTGCATGCGTCGGCATCCTTGCATTTGGGGCATTTGCTCGCGAGCGGAAGGTCGCGGTTGTCGTGGAGGGCGGTACCGCCGAGGAGGTCGCGTTCGTTAGGAAGAACGCAAAGGGATATGCGGCAAACGGGCATCCCGTGACGTACGAGGAGAAGTCAGGTGGCGCGATGCGCATCACCGTGACGGATCCGAACGGCGCTGAGGTCTATGCTGGCGGCGACAAGAACGCGGCCATCGTCGCGATGGTCGAGACGCTCACCAACCTGCCGGTGCCTGGCCAGCTTGTCGGCGGCGGCGTGGTGCTGAGGAAGTTCAAGCAGTACCAGAAGACTCTCGTAATGGGCAAAAAGGCGGAAGGGTACGCACTCGCGCCGTTCAAGGCCGCGCTCAAGAGCAAGAAGCCTGCCGAGGTGGAGGAGGCTCAGGCGATCCTGGACTCTATCGAGAAGGCTAAGGCGCGTCTTGCGGATGACATCAAGGAAGACCTTGCCGCCGGCGACAAGGGCATGGCGCTGCGCGACATCCGCTGGTACATCACCACCTGGCCCTCGGAGCGCAAGACGTACGAGGAGGACTTCAAGCGCCTCTCGGCAGATCCCGAGGCCGTGAAGGCCGAAAAGGCCTGGTTTGCCGCCCAGAAGAAGCGGCGCTAGTAGTCGACGGGCTTGCGCATCGCCTTCTTCTCGGCGTGCGCGTGCTTGTCGTCGAGCATCTTCTGCTTTTGCCTTCGCGAGCGGCGTCGCTTCTGGCGTCGCTTCTTCTCGCGCTCCTGCTGGAGAGCGCTCTTGCGTCCTTGCTCGCGCTCAAGAATCTTCTCGGCCAGCATGCGCCGCGCGAGCCAGCGGTTGATCTCGCGCGACCGGTTCTCGCCGCAGCGCACCTGGAACCCGCTGGGCGGGTGCAGCAGCCGCACGACGTTCGACGTCTTATTGGTCTTCTGCCCCCCGGGTCCGCCGCCGAGGATGAAGGACTCCTCCAGGTCCTCCTCGTAGACGGAGGCCAGTGCCATCAGGTCCTTGATCTTCGCTATCGTTTCTGGCGTCATCATGTCGTGCCTGTCCTTTTCCTTGTCGCGGGTATTATAGCCGAAACGCCGCCCCCGCCGCAACCGGGACCGTCTGCAGTCGCTGGAAGTTGGCGGACCGCCCGCAAAGGGGATGCCACCTTCCAGTGGCTGGACCGCCCGGAAGGGATTTCATTTTCCAGTGGGCGGTCCCGGTAGCAGGCTCTAGTCCCGCGAAGCGGCCCGGCGCCTGCCCCGGCCACCGGCATGTGCCTTTGTCCCGCGAAGCGGCCTAGAGCCTACCCCGGCCACCGGCATTGTGTATCTCATGCCACATGTGGTATACTTTTGTGCGGCATGAACAGCAATTTTTCAGTACTTGGTTTAGCGCTGGCGATGACTCTTGCCGCGCATGCGGACGTTGTGTCGTTTCCAGGTTGCCCTTGGAGCGAGACGAAGGTCAAGGCCGACGCGCAGCGCGTGACGGTGACGGACGCGAAAGGGCGCACGCTTTTGTCCTTCATGGGCGAGCCGCGCGGAACGTCGCTCGGGAGGCTCGTCGTGTCGCAGGCCGTGGACCGGCTGGTCATAGACGCGCGCGGCGCGTTCGCGGACGGCATGTCAAAGCTCGTATTCTGCACGCCCGACTTCGCCTCGGCGCCATTCGCCGGGCGCGACGCGGCGCTCGTCGGCGAGATGGGCGGCGCGCGAGGCTCGAAGGGGCTGCTCTACTTCGAGGGCCACACGAAGAGCGGACAACACTACTACAAGAGCCGCCCGTTCGCGACCAAGGGCCATCGGAAGGCCTATCCTATGGTCCAGTCCATTCCCAGCGACATCGGTCCGCTCCACCTGCGCTGGGACCTCTCCGAGGCCAAGGGGCCGATCGAGCTGTTTGGCGCCACCTACGCGCTGTCTTCCGAAATGCCGGCGGCGTCAGGGAAGAAGAAGTTCGTTGAACCGGAGCTCCTGTTCTACGCGCCGTTCGACGGAACGCCGGAAGCTGAGTTCGCGAGGGGTTCGCCGAAGCCGATCCTCGCATGGGGCCTCGGATACGACGAAGGCAAGCGCGGGAAGGCGGTGCGCCTGACGAAGGCGGCGAGGAGCTCGCTCGAATACGTCTCGGCGGGCAACCTGGTCCAGGAGCGGGGTACGGTGAGCCTCTGGTTCCGTCGCGAGTGGCGGGACGGCGGACGCACCAAGGACGGGAAGGAGATCTGGCGGACGCTCTTCGCGAACCCGGACCCGAAGACGCGTCCGCGCGTCGGTTCCGGCCAGCTCATGTTCTGGTGGTGGGCGGATCGCCTGCGCGCCGACCAGGCGGACGACGACGACGAGCACGCGATATGGGGAGGCGCCGCTCCCGAAGACGACTGGAACCATCTTGCCGTGACTTGGGACGAGACGGGAGTGCGCATCTATCTGAACGGCAAGAGCGGACATGGCACCTCCGAC
Organism: uncultured Verrucomicrobiota bacterium; assembly: GCA_946631535.1. The sequence continues at coordinate 6,375 of CAMPAF010000099.1, read as the reverse complement.
GGCGTCTCGCCGATGTCCAGCGCCCTGAAGTCGCACGATCTCTTGAGCTTCGACAGGGAGCTGTTCGCCACGTTCTGCGTTGGTCACTGCGGCACCGGGCGGCAGTTCGACGGCCTCATTGACGAGCTGCGCATATACTCTGCGCCGCTTTCGGCAGATCAGGTACGCGAGCTGTGGAAGAAGGAGTCGGTGGTGGAGCTGACGGCGCGCGGGTGCTATTCGCTCGCTGACACTCCGGGCGAGCTGACGGTGAAGGCCACGAGTCCGGCCGGATGCGACATCTCCAAGCTGACGTACTGCCTGTGCGACGAGTCGGGAAAGGTGGTCTGCCGCTACCGCGAGAAGCTTTCTGGCAAGCAGGTTACGCTTGCGGTGAATCTCCCCGCCGGACGCTACACTCTCCGCGTCACGGACGGCGTGTGGTTCTACGGCTCCGTGCCTATCCTCGTGATGCGGCGCGACAATCCATACGAGCTGACGGGCGAGGCTGCAGAGAAGGCGACGCGTGCGCCTGGGCGGCTCGAGGGGCTGGAGCTTGTCCAGTCGCTGAAGCTCGACAAGACGCCGCCCCCGGACCGCTTTCGCGCGGTTGGCCCGACCCAGGTGAAGCACCTTGGTGGCGTGCCGTACCTGGAGGCGGGACCCGACGAGGGGAACCGCTTCGCGCTCCGCTTCAACCTCGACACCAACGCGCCGCTCTACTGCTTCGAGATCGACTATCCGGACGATGCCGTGCGCACTGCGGACCTGATAGTCCAGCGCGCGAAGAAGCAGGGCGGCGACTACACGATGCAGGTGGGCTACGTGACGGGCGACGAGTATCCCAACACGGGCCGCATGCTGACGCACCGCTGCCTCTACTGGACGAGCGAGCCGGAGGTGGCGCTGGTGGCGATGACGGCGCGTCCCGGCGCGCCGGCGGCGATCGCGGCCGTGCGCATCTATCGCGTGAAGGGCGGAGCGCTGCCGGCGGCGGAGATCCGCGAGCCGAAGCCCGCGGACGGCCCGAGCGACTGGGCGCGCCTGTGGCACGACATCAAGACGAAAGGCGAGGACCGTCTGCTCGCGCATCCTGCGGCCAATGGCTGGAAGCGCTCGTTCGGCCTATACTTCGAGGATCCCGCGATCGGCTACGATTTCGCCACGCGCGGACATGATGCGTCAAGTCTGGAGGACCTTATCGACCGCACTGCCGCGCTGATGAAGTTCACTGGGCAGAACATCTTCGCCTATCCAGGCGCATGGTACCACGGCCTCATCGGCGAGCAGTACAACCCGCGCAGCCATGCGCCCGACTTCCTGAGCGCCTGGTACGCGAAGTTCGACCAGGAGGGGCTATTCCTCATGCCGACCGTGAACCCGAACACGATGCCCGTGCCGGACGGCCTCGTGACACGCTCCTCGATGGGTGACGGGTCGCTGCACGGCACGCCGATCGCCATCCATTCCACCGGCAAGCCCAACTGGGGCGGGTGGCACGACACTCCGCCGAACTTCAACTTCCACCATCCCAAGGTGCGCAAGTACATCTCCCGCATGATCGACGACCTGGCCGCGCAGGGCAAGGGGCATCCGTCGTTCAAGGGCGTGTGCCTGCACATGACGCGCCATTGTATGCTGTGGTTCGGCGACGAGGAGAGCGGCTACAACGACTACACCGTGGCGGCGTTCGCGAAGGCGAAAGGCCTGAAGATCCCGGTGAAGAAGGACGATCCGATGCGCGGCAAGGCGTACGCCGAGTGGTTACGCGCGAACGCCTGGAACGACTGGATCCAGTGGCGGTGCGACGAGGTGACCGCGTTCTACGCCGGCGTGGCGCGCAAGCTTGCCGCCGCGCGGCCCGACCTCAAGCTGTGGATGAACAGCTTCGTGCCGGCGAACGTGCGCCATCCGGACTTCATGCGGCCGGACTTCATGGAACGCGCAAACCGCGCCTGCGGGCTCGACCGCGACGCGCTGACAGCGGCGATTCCCAACCTCATACTCTGCCAGACGCTCGTGCCTGCCGACTACCGTTTCCGCCATGCCAACTACTTCCCGTCGCCCGAGACGCGTGCGCACCAGCGCGTGCTCGATACGCTGCCAGGCTTCTACTCGCTCCTGCGCGGCGCGAAGTATCCGTGGGTGAACCAGCACGACCGCTACTGGGAAAGCCCAATCGGGCGCGCGAGCGTGAAGGGCGGGGCGACCACGCTCTCGTGCGACTGGCTGGACGAGTGCACGTGGCGCGTCTCGACGCTAAACCCGAGCGGAATCCACGCCTTGCGCCACTTCGTGCTGCCTCTCAGGTACGGCGACGTGCTCGGCATGTCGAAGGGCGGGTTCCTGATCGGCACGTACGGCATGGAGAACGTGCTCGTGCCGTTCGTGCAGGCGTTTCGCGCGCTGCCGGCAGTCGTGTTCGACGACGTTGGCGGTACCGAGACCGTCAAGCTGCGCCACAAGGACTTCGACGGACGGAGCTGGTTCTACATCGTCAACACGGACATGAAGCCGGCGCGGGTCAAGCTCTCCGTGCCGAGGCGTACGCGCGATCTCGTGACTGACGAGCGCGTGGGCGGGGTGTTCTCGGAAGAGACGCTCACTCTCCAGCTGAAGCCATACGAGATGCGCAGCTTCTCCGCGCCCGAGGGGCGTCCGCAACTGCTGCCGGACGGGAAGTGACGCGATGGCCGAAGGTCTTTACTGCGTGAAGATGCGCGCGTCCCAGGAGGGACGGCACATTTCGGGCGCGGAGCGGATCGTGCCGTCCGCCGCCGTGCCTGCCGTGGTCGCGCAGCTTGCGGCGCGCGCGCTAGAACACTCCAAGGGCGTGCCTGACTTCGTCAACGTTAAGGTGGAGAGGCCAGGCGAGATCGTGCGTCTCAAGTCGCTTCCTGTCGCGACCAACGTCACGCGCACGCCGGCCGAGGGACGCGCCCTCGCGGCAGACCTGCTGCGCGCCGCCGGCATCGGGCGGATCGACGAGATCATGGCGCTGTTCCGCGAGACGTACTCTATGCGCGGCGCGATGCTGCTCGATGCTGACACGCTGGAGCGGCTTGAGCCAGACCGCGCGCGCGGCGTGCGCGCCACATGCATGGATGCCGCCGATTCGATTGCCAAGGGGTCTGCCGCCGACAAGAACCACTACGCGGAGGCGATCGTGCTCGCCACCAAGGTGCAGCATGCGCCGGGAATCGTCGCCGAGATATGCGTATCGGACGATCCGGACTACGTGACCGGGTACGTCGCGACGCGCGGAATCGGATACCAGCGCATCACCGTGGTCAAGGAGAAGGGCGATCCGTCTGGCGGGCGCATCTTCCTCTATCGCGGTCCGCGCGAGCAGGTGCCCGAGACGATCCGCTTCCTGGAACAGCAGGCGGTCATTGTGGAAGATGTGCCATCGTTGGACATGCGTCATGTTGGACGCGCGGCAGCGCGTCCCTCCCGCATGGATATCCTTGCCGACGAGCTTGCCGCCGTGGAGGCGGCGGGATTGGGACGGCGATGCCAGGTGTCGGACGCGCCGACGGGACCGACAACCGTGATCGACGGCAAGCCGCTGCTGGTGCTGTCCTCGAACGACTACCTCGACCTGGCGCGTGATTCGCGCGTGACGGCGGCGGCGGCCGAGGCGGCGCGGCGCTGGGGCGCGGGATCGGGCGGAGCGCGCCTGACGACAGGCACGCAGCCGCCGCATGTGGCACTGGAGGCGCATCTCGCACGCTTCAAGGGAACGGAGGCCGCGCTGACGTACGCGACGGGCTACATGGCGAACGTGGGGACGATTGCGGCGCTTGTAGGGAAGGGGGACGTGGTGCTGTCGGACGAGCTGAACCACGCCTCGATCATCGACGGGTGCCGGCTTTCTGGCGCGACGGTCGTGGTCTATCGCCACAACGACATGGACGACCTTGATAGCAGGCTTGCCGGGCTGGGCGCCTGCAGGCGGCGGCTCGTCGTGTCCGATGCGGTGTTCTCCATGGATGGCGACATGCTGGATCTGCCGCGCTTTCTGGAGATATGCCATCGGCATGACGCCTTCTCGATGATCGACGAGGCGCATGCGACGGGTGTCGTCGGGGCTACGGGACGAGGCCTCTGCGAGCACTTCGGGTGCGGACATCCCGATGTCCTGATGGGTACGCTTTCCAAGGCGCTCGGAAGCGAAGGCGGGTACGTGTGCGGGACGAAGCTGCTGATCGACTGGCTGCGCAACAGGTCGCGTTCGTTCATCTTCTCCACGGCGCCTGGCGCGTCGGCGATGGCGGCGGCAGACGCCGCCCTGTCGGTGCTGGAGGCAGAGCCGGAACGGGTGGCGCGCGTTCGCGAGAACGCGGCGTTCCTGGTGGAAGAGTTGGCCCGTCTTGGCGTGAAGGCGTCGACGCCAAGCGCGATCGTGCCGATTCTTGTCGGCGACGAGCGGCGGGCCGTGCGGATGGCCGATGCGCTTCGCACAGAAGGTTTTCTGGTTCCGGCGATACGCTATCCCACCGTTGCCCGCGGCGCGGCGCGTCTGCGCGTGGCCGTCATGAGCGCCCACGCGCGCGCCGACCTTTCACGCGCCGCGGCGGCAATCGCCCGCCATTATTCTGCCCTTCGACGCGAAGACCAGCGCGGCCTGGCTGACCTACAGGCTGAACGCCAAACGACATTCGGCCAGTGCGGCGATGAAAGGCAGGTCCGGTAGATGAAGACGGGGCTAGTGCTGGAAGGGGGCGCGATGCGCGGGCTCTTCACCGCCGGCGTGATCGACGTCTGGATGGAGGCGGGCGTCAAGTTCGACGGGCTCGTGGGCGTTTTCGCCGGTGCCTGCTTCGGCTGCAACTACAAGAGCCGGCAGCCTGGCCGCGTCATCAGGTACAATACGCGTTTCGCGAGGGACCCGCGCTACTGCAGCTGGCAGTCGCTCTTTAGGACGGGTGACATCTTCAACGCTGAGTTCTGCTACCATACGTTACCGGAGGAGCTTGACCCGTTCGACGCGGCGACGTTCGAGTCGGACCCGATGGAGTTCCACCTCTCGGTGACGGACGCAAGGACAGGAAAGCCCGTCTACCGCAAGATCGACAAGGTGGACGCGGATGCGTTCGAGTGGATCCGCGCGTCGGCGTCGATGCCGCTCGTGTCGCGCCCCGTGGAGGTTGGCGGGGGCGTCTATTTCGACGGCGGGCTTTCCGACGGCATCCCGCTCGCGTACTTCGAGTCGCTCGGCTACGGGCGGAACGTGGTGATCACGACGCGGCCGCACGGCTACCGCAAGTTCCCGTCGTGGAAGCATCGCCTGGCTAAGCCGTTCCTGCGGAAATGGCCGGCGGTCTACGCCGCGCTTGCCACTCGCCACGAATGGTACAACCGCACGCTGGCCTACATTGACGATCGCGTGGCTGCGGGCACGGCGCTACTCGTCTCGCCGCCGGAGCCGCTGCCGATATCCCGCGTCTGCCACGATCCTGACCGCATGCGTCGCGTGTACGAGATCGGCAGGCGTATCGGCACGGACATGCTTGAGAAATTGCAGTCGTGGATTGGATGAACGCCTTGGCGTGCGCGTCAGCGCAGCTCGAACACGACGAGCACGGGCGAGTGGTCGGAGGCATCGAGCGCCGCCTGGTCGGTACCGATCTCGTGCCTCAGGCCGTGGACGCCCTTCGTGTAGAGGACGTGGTCGATGGAGTTCTCGGGCTTGTCGTAGTCCGGCGGACGAATCTTGCCGTGGTATTTGCCGTCCGCGCCGCGCTTGGGGTCGCCGTGGTGCGAACAGTGCGGCGAGCGGACGTCCGCCGCGTCGGCGGCATTGACGAACCCGTTGCGCTCGAACACGCCGTGCGCCAGCGCGCCGGGCTTGGCGTTGAGGTCGCCGCCGCCGATCACGGGCAGGTCGCCCCACTTGTGGCGGAGCTCCGAGAGCCTCCACATGATCTGCAGGGCGTTGTACTCGCGGATCGCGTCGCTCTCCGCGCCATTGCCCTTGTACCAGAAATGCGTCGCGAACGAGATGAAGCGCCGCTTGTCGGTCTTGTCCTCCAGCACGGCCCACGTGACGCTCTTCTCCGCGCCCATGCTGACGTGGAAGAAGTCGAGTCCCGAATCAAGCAGCGCGAGGCGGTCCTTCCTGTAGAGCAGCGGCTCGTGGTTGATCCAGCGCGGCTTCATCGGCCCCTTCGCGCCTGCGCGGCGCATCGACGCCTCCTCGTCGCCGCGCACGATGCCGTAGTCGGCGGAGAGGTTCTTGAACAGGGAGCCGTTCCACCAGTTGGGCGTCACCTCCTGAAGCGAGATGACGTCCGGCGCGTACTGCCGGATCGTGGACTCGATGGCGGCCTCGCGCTCCCCGACGGGGTTCTTGAAGTAGTCACCCCAGATGTTGAACGAAAGGAACTTCATCGG
>CAMPAF010000098.1 GCA_946631535.1 uncultured Verrucomicrobiota bacterium | reverse complement strand
CGAATCCGTCAAAGGCCAGGCGGAACACCTCGCGCTTGCGCAGGATCATCTCCCACGTGAAGCCGCACTGCATCACCGCCAGTACGAGAAACTCGAACAGCTTGCGGTCGTCATGGACGGGCACGCCCCACTCCTCGTCGTGGAACTTCCGCCCAACCTCGCTCAGATTGTAGTTGCAATAACCCATGCGGAATATCAGAAAGTCACCTGTTGGATGGACGGCAATGGGCCTCGAGCCAGAGCAGGTCTTCCGGCGAGAGGTCGTAGATCGACGCCAGGCGGTACGTGCCGCCCCAGGCCGAGCAGAGGTCGTTGAAGTGCCCGCGCTTGCGCTCGCCCGTGCGGTACTTGCTCCAGCGCGTCTGGAAATACGCCTCGTTCTTCGCGCCGAGCGGACGCTCGAGGGCGTGCCACACGCGGTGCTTCTCGTCGGCGAAGCCCTGCGTGGCGTTGCGCCACATGAAGGCGGCCACGTCACGCCAGAGCCCGTCGCCGGTGATGTGGTAGAGCGCGAACAAGTCGGCAATCATCACGGAGCCGTAATCATCCAGCGCGGGATGCTCGCAGCCGACGATCGTTGCGCCCGCCGGACGGAAATTGAACTTCGTGAAATCCGTCTCGGGGCCATACACCGGGTTTTGCAGGTAGAGCCAGGAGAGGAAGTACCACGCGGCCTGCTTCGCCCATTTCAGATAACGGATCCGTCCCGTCTCGCGGTGCATCGTGACGGCCGCCGTGAAGAAGGGATGGATGCCCTCGCGGTCCACGCTCACGCAGTCCATGGCGCCGCCGTTGCAGGCGAACTTGTTGATGTCGTGGTTGTAGTAGTAGATGAACGCCTTTTCGATCGTCTCCATCAACTTCGGGTCGCGCGTGAGCTGCCAGTAGCGGACCAGCCCCATCAGCACGTAGCCGCCGCAATCCCCGCCCCAGCCGATCGTCTCGCCGCTCTCGATGACCCAGCGCGAGCCGAGGTTGCCATCCTTGCGCACGTTCCCGACGACGGATTTGACGAGCTTGGCCGCGGCCGCCTCGAAGTCGGACGCGTCCATCCCGTACGACTTCAGGAGAATCGCCACGCGGGCGAGCTCACCAATCGCCCAGCCGACGGTGGAGGCGTTCGTCTTCTTCCAGTCAGGATGGTCGGGATGCATGAAGTGCCCGCTCGGACGCTGCCGCACTCGAATCCAGCTGCGGAGCACCTTGAGGCCGAAGTCGACGTCCTTGCGCCGCCCGTTGCGCAGTCCGTACTCAATCGAGAGGCGCGCCATCTGGAAGCTCTGCGCGGAGAATCCGATGTCCTGCCCCGGCCCCCGCACGTACTCGCCTTTCTTGAGATGCTTGGACTCCTCCAGGTCGGGCGTGTTCCACCAGTTGCGCGAGGGATCCATCTCGATGTCGGCGATCGTGACGTTCGTCGGGGCGTTGACGCGATGGTTGCCGAGCAGAAGCGTCTGGTCCACGAGGAATCCGTAGTACCAGAAGCCCTCGTCGTCCTGCCGACGACTCCAGTCCTGGAACGCCTTGTCGAGCCGCATCGTCTCGGAGACGGTGCGCGCGGCCGGCATCGCGTGCACGAGCCGCTTCCACGCGCAGCGGAAGACCGTCTCGAAGCCGTAGTTCGGCCACGGCGGCTTGCCGGTGCAGGCGAACGCCTTCGCGCGGAACGCCGCGCCCGGCGCCAGCGTGAGATACGTGTCGTAGCGCTCGGAGAAGGTCTTCTTGTCGGTGTACGAGACGGGCGCCTCCGTGACGGGCCAGTAGACGAGATGCCGGAACGAGCCGTCGGCCTGTTTCTCCATCGAGCAGGAGCTCACGTGCGAGTCGGGATCGGCGTCCGAGACGAAGAGCGCGAAAACCGTCTCGGCGTTCTCGCTGACCGTGCACGACGGGATGCTGCACCGGTCGTAGCCGAAGATCCACGGCTCGCCGTCCTTCTCCCATCCCTTCGGCATCCGTTCGCCGTACTCGTTGCCGTTGTAGTTGACGCCGGGGATCATGTAGCGCGTGGCGACGAGGCGCGGCTCGGCGCTCAGCACGGCCTTCAAGCGCACCGTCCGATCGGTCGCGTTCGTGACCGTGACGACGATCTCCCACTCGTTTCCCGACGCGCGAGCGTCCGCCGTGGCAGTGACGCCCGGCACGGCAGGCTCGGTGCGGGCCGTGAACGAAACGTCCAACGCGAATAGAGGACCTACGGCCAGCGCCGCAGCCGCAAGAGACAGATATGTTTTGTTCATAGGGGCTCTCTCACTTTCCAGACTTCCGTTCCAGCATCAGAAGAACACCCGCGTTCGTGCCAAGCTTGACGTGACCGCCCTCGTAGCGCGCGAGGTCGGGCCTGTCGGTCAACGTGGATGTGACGTGCCACCCTTCCGCCACGCGCACAGGTCCCTGGAACGGTTCGAGGGCGTTGTTGACGAGAATCACCGCCACGCGGCCGTCGGCAAAAACGTGTTCGCTTTCCGTCACGGACGGCGAATCCTCTTCCACGAGCAACTTCTTGGGGAGGACGCTCGCATAGACGCGCCAAGCATCCGTGGCGAAACCGCCCTCCTTGGCATAGACGCGCTTTTCAAGCGGGAACCCAAGATAATGCACCATGCCCTTCCCGTACTTGAAGCGGAAGAACACGGGATTTCCGGCGGCGTCCTTCGCCAGCGGCACCGCGCCGACGGACGCAAACGTGGCGTGTACGACGCCGGGCAGCGCCAGCTTGAACGAGCCGAAGTCGTACTGTCCCGGATCGTAACCGCCCTTACGCGTCTGCAGCTCCGCGCCCGTCACTTCGTGGAGATGCGTCAGGAACGTATCATCCCACGAAAGATAGAGGTGCGCGCCGGCTACTATGCGCGCGCGAAGGTCGTCCCACGCACGGGTGCCGAGATAGCCGCGCCCGACGAGACACGGTATGAAGTAGACGTCCGATTCGGGCAGTTTCTCGTCCGGCGACGCGAAGCGCGGGAACAGTCCCGCCTGACGCGCAAGGACGTACGACGCATGCGCCACCTCCGCGTTGGACACGATGAACACCGCGTCCCGCTTCGGCGGCGGCAGCGCGTCGAACGGCAGGTTGTCCTGGAATTTCGCGAAATCCCTCACTGCGTCGGCGTAGGCGTAGTTCTTGCGGTCGGACGTCATCAGCCCGAACTCCTGGTAGACTTGCCGCCAATTGTACGGCGCGGTGTCGAGGTGGTCCTGGTCGAACGCGCACCACCAGAGCATTGCGCGTGCGTTCGCGCTCCAGAGGTTCCAGAGCATTCCGTCGATGTAGCGCGCCATGAGGTCGCGGCTCGAACACGGCGCACGCCGGTAGGAGTGCTCCTCCACGAACGACGGCTTGCCGGCGACGTCCTCCTGCAGCACGTTCTGCGCCGCGCAGAAAAACGCCTGGCGGATGCCGTTGGCCTCGTCGAGGTACGCCTTGCCGGAGATGTGGTGGTAGGGATGCACGGCCACGTAGTCGGACATCTGCGCGTTCACGCGCGTGGGCCATGCGCTGTCGCGCGTGATGCCGAGGCCGTCCACGCCGATGATCGGGCGCGTGTCGTCCGCGAGGCGGATGACAGAATGGATGTACCGCTGCCACGACTCCGCCATGTCGGCGCCGGAATTCTCGGCGAGGAAGCGCGTCTCGTTGCCGCTTTCCCACGCGACGATGGCCTTCTTGTCCTTCATGCGGCGCACGAAGCAGTCGATGAACCGCGCCTCCCACTTGAGCGCCGTCGGATCGCGGTAGAGGTCGACGTGCAGCAGGCCGGGCGGGATCAGGTTGCGGAACGTCATCTGCCCCGTCAGCACCGGGACGATGAGCTTCAGCCCGTGCTGCTCCGCGAGGTCGCAGAACGTCGCGAACCGCTCCAGCATCCGCTCGTCCACCCCGGCGAAGCCCACCGGCGTGTCCGGCATCTTCTCCTCGGACGGGAACATCCGCATCTCGTACACCTTGTTCCAGTTGTCGGCGTTGTACGTGACGGCGGCAAGGGGCTGGAAGTCCGCCCAGTTGGGAAACACGCGCAGGAGCCGCATCCCGTTCGCGGCCAGCACGCGCAGGTCCTCGTCCACGCTCGCCTCGTCCCATCGGCTCCACATCTGCGTGGCCGCCTTCGACCCCCAGTAGTTGACGCCCACGACGACCTTGCCGTCCGCGAGGAAACACTTCCCCGTGGCGATTCCCTCGATCTCTCCGAACGCGGCACCTGCGCCGAGAACGCACAGCCCGACCAGCGCGATAGAAGTCTTGTTCATTGCCTTTCCTCCTCTCTGTCAGTTCCTTCACCAGGCGACAGGACAGTTCGCGGACGGCGCGATGCGGCACGCGCCATAAGTACCGTTGTCCGCAGCCGTCGCCGGCTCGTGTTTGAACACCTCGTCCGGCATCTGCTTGCCGTAGTACGACTTGTCGGCGAATCCAGCCTTCTCGGCCCGCGCCACGATGTCGTCGCCGACCTGCCGGAAACGAGCCCGCACGGCCTTGCATATTCCGTCGAGCGACTGGAACTGGACTGTCAGCGAAGTGTCCGTCCGCTCCGTTATCACGCCTTTTGCCACGTGCGGCAACGTGATCCATCGCCCATGGAGCGTTGCCGACAGCTCCTTGACGTCGTTCAGGCGCATCCCCTTCCATACGACCTTCTCTTCGCCTGTCAGGTACGGTTCATAACGTGGAGGCCGCCTGTTCCTCACAGGACTGACGTCACGTGGCGTAAGGGAACAGGCCAGAAGGCAATGATCGCTCAGGCGCGCATTCGTCAAGACCCGCACGTTCGAGATCGAGAACCCCTTGACGATGACGTTGTCGATGCCGTTGTTCGGCTGCGGCTTCCATGACGGCCAGGTCGAGAGGGAACCGTCGTTGGCCATCTCGAATCCCGCATTGGCAAACGGCTTCAACTCCGCGGCGCTGTCGATGTTCAGGTCGCCGGCGATGATCACGCGCGGAGCGTCGCCCACCACCTCCAGCAGCTCGCGCATCTGCTGCGCGCGCATGGCCACGTGATTCGTCGGCCAGTTCGGCTCCAGATGAGTGGCCACCACCAGCGTCTCAAGTCCGTCAATGTCAGCCCTGACGAAATGGAAATTCGTGTTCTGATACCGGTGGCTATAGGCATAGATCTCGTTCGTGCCGCAACCGCAATCCTTGAGGAACAGCGAGTTGACGTGCCCGTTTCGACCCAAGCCCTCGAACTGGTGCGTATATCCGCCGAAGATGGCGTCGCGCGCACGGATCGTCCGCTCCTTGTCGAAGTCCGGGTTGTATTCCTCCACCATCATGATCCGGGCGTCCTGTGGATCGAGGAAGGCATGGTAGTCGGTCTTCCACTTTTCCGCGTCGCGGGTCGGTATGCGGGAATTGGGGGACAATCCCATGTCAAGGTGCCCGATGTTCCAGGTTACCACCGTGAATGTCCCCGCGGCGGCTTTCGCCGCTGCCAGCAAGACGACTGCAAAGAATCGATATCCCGACATAGACGCTCCTCATCTGATCTCAATGATCAGCCCCGACCGCTTCGGACGGAGGTAACCCTCGGCGTCGATCATGCAGCCGATGCCGTTCATCGTGATCTGCTTCAGCTGCGCATTCGTCAGGCCGGTCGCGTCCGTCCCGAAACGCACCGTCTTGACCGTCGAGCCGAAAGTCCCAACGAAGTCGAGTACGGCGCCCGACGTCCAGCTTTGCCCGGCGGAACCGTCGAACGCCAGCGTCGCGCCGTCGTCCACCTCCACCGTCACGTTTCCGGAGAGGACGAGCGGGCCGACCGACGATGCCGCGCCGATGCGCACCGATCCCTCGACCAGCGTCACCATGCCAGTTATGACGCAGCCTTCCTCGAACGTCGCCTTCGCCGCGCCCTGCTTGGCCAATTTCATTCCCTGATAGTTTCCAAGCTCGGCCAAGTTCTTCTCGAATACGATGTCCGCGGTAGCATCAATCGTAAACGTGGGGTTGGCGTTGCTGGCCCGCTTCACCAAGCGCACGGGCACGCCGACATGAATCTCCTCGTTGCCCTCCGTCCGCCACGTCGTGTCCACCTCGTAGCCCGTCTGTATCGCATTGATGCCGCAAAGCGTCGCCCCGTTCGCCAGCGTCATGTCGTTGGCGTAGATGTTGCTGTTGACATGCTCCTGGACAAAAACGCCACCGTCGATGTCGATCGCGTCCCGCCGGTTGACCACGAACGAGCCGCAGTACCTGAGCGTGGAACCATCCTCCACCCGATAGCGATTCCGCGTCAACACGTCGAAAACGCCAGAGGCTGAGAGGCTGATCGTCCCGCCGTTCATCGCCCGTGCATCCGTTAGATCCGCCAGCTGGGAATCCTTGATTCGCACGAAACACCCGTCGGCCACCGTTCCGCCAGTCCAGCCCTTCGTGCCCGTCAGCACCACCTGCGGCACCGCACGCTTCACAAACGTAATTGATTCAAGCCCGTAGCCACCGGCTTCCGCAGACGTCGCGATAGTGGCCGTCGAGCCGGTCCATCCGGCCATGTCGGAGCCAAGCGTTTCCCCTTTGCTTTTGTCCGCCTGGCGCGTCGAGATCCCCCTGACCACCACATTGTCGCCGGACTGGGCAAGCCGAATGATCAGGCCGTAAATGTTGTTCCACCTTCCGAACTGATCCTGAATCTGCACGGTCATTGTCTTCGCCTCGAGGTTGGAGGTCACGTTGTACGGCAACGCGTTCTCGTCCCTCTCGCGCCAACTGCCGGCGAACACCGCCGAGACGACCTCGATGTCGAACACGTTCGCGTTCTCGATCAACGTCTGGTCGCTGGTGGTAACGTACTGGTCGAACACGTGTGTGCTCTCGACGGGCTGACCGTTTCCGACGAAGCGCAGCGCACCGTTCCCGGCGATCGCCGTCGCCACGGTCGTGTCGGCCGACACGTTCACACGCAGCGTCCCGTTACTCACCACGACGCCATCTTCGTTTGCGGGGATCGCATCGACCGTCCATGTCGTGTCGCCGAACGCCTCGATGTTGTACGCCCCGTAGGTGCCGGAAGAATCGGTCGTCGCAAGCGCCTTGGTGAAGAGGCTGTCGGGCTGACGGTGCCTGTAGTCCGCTTCCTCACCCAGTCCTGCCCTGTCCGCCCTTGCCACGATATTTGCACCGTCCTGCCGGAAGTACGCGCGTACCATCTTCAGACCGCCGTTCCTCGTCTGGAACTGCACCTTGCACGAGGTGGCAGTCCGGTCGTAGATCACGCCAGAGCCGACGGACGCGGTGCCGATCCAACCGCCTTTCACCATACAGGAGAACGACACGATGTCCGCGAGGTTACGATTCTCCCAAATAACAGTCTCCGTCTGGGTCAGGTACGGGCCGTACACGCGCCGAGCCGTATCGTACACCGTCGCGTCGGCGTATGCGCACATTACGGCCACAGCCGCACCTACAGCCGCCAACCTGACAATCTTGTTCATTTGTACAAGCATCTTCGCGGTCCTTTCACGTAAAGTCTATCAAATACTGTTCCTCCGCGCACTATCAATTTAACGCCGCGATAAAAACGAACGTGCACCGAGTGAACTATATTGTGAAGCGCCTTACCTGGCCCATGCCCGGTCATGGCGTCGCCGTCATTTCAAACACAAGTTCGCCGCCGCGCATGATGTCGGCGTGGTGGAGGATCGGCGCGTCGAGCGGCTTGCCGTTGAGCGTGACGGACTTGACGTACTTGTTCTCCTTCGAGAGGTTCTTCGCGACAACGGTGAATGTCCGGAGAGGGACGCGCAACACCACCTTCGGCACCTGCGGGGCGCCGAGCACGTAGTCGCCACCGCACGGGTTGAGCGGGTAGAAGCCCATCGCGCTGAAGAGGTACCACGCGCTCATCTGCCCGCAGTCGTCGTTGCCGCAGAGGCCCTCCGGTTCGGGCTTGTAGAAACGGTCGCACACCTCGCGCACGAGCTCAGCCGTGCGGTCGGGACGCCCCGCGTACTGGAAGAGGTAGATCGTGTGGTGGCTCGGCTCGTTGCCGTGCGCGTACTGGCCGACGAGGCCCGTCGCGTCGAGCGCGAACCCCATCCCTTCGACCTTCTCGGGCTGGGAGAAGAGTCCGTTCAGGTTTGTGAGGAACTTCTCCTTTCCGCCCATCGCCGCAATCAGCCCCTTCGGATCCTGCATCACGTGCCACGTGTATTGCCACGAGTTGCCCTCCGTGAAATCCTTCGGACCCGTACCGCGTCCGCCGACGTTGAGCTTGAACGGACTGAACGGCTCGCGCCAATTCCCCTTCGTGTCGCGTCCGCGCGCGAAGCCGACCGACCGGTCGAACACGTTCGTCCAGTTGTTCGCGCGCCGGTCGAAGAAGGCCGCGTCGTCCTTCTTGCCGAGCGCCTCGGCGAACCGCGCGGCGCACCAGTCGTCGTAGGCGTGCTCGAGCGTGCGGGAGACGCTCTCGGTCTTGACGATGTCGAACGGGTAGTAGCCGTATTTCTTCCACACGTCCGTGAAGTTGAAGCGCCGCCCCGGCGCGTCCTCCGTGAGCGTCTTGCGGATCGCCGCGTACGCCTGCTCCGCGTCAAAGCCGCGGAAGCCCTTCAGGTAGGCGTCCACGATCACGGGGACCGAATGGTTGCCGATCATGCACTGGTTGTCCTTCCCCCACAGCGTCCAGATCGGCAGGAAGCCCGCCGCGCGCGCGTGTTCGAGCATCGTGCCGACGAAGCCGTCCACGCGCTCGGGCGCGAGGATCGTGTAGAGCGGATGCGCGGCGCGGAAGGTGTCCCACAGCGAGAGCGTGGAGTAGTAGTGCCCGCCCGGCGCCTTCGCCACCTGGCCGTCCGCGCCCCGGTAGGCGCCGTCCACGTCCGTGATGTCCGCCGGCTGGAGGAAGAGGTGGTAGAGCGACGTGTACCAGTTCGTGCGCATCTCGGGCGTGCCGCCGACGAGCTCGGCGCGCCCCAGCGTCTCGTTCCACGCCTTCGTGGCGGCGGCGCGCACGCCGTCGAAGTCCCAGCCGGGGATCTCCGCCGCGAGGTTGCGCGCGGCAGCGTCTGGCGACACGGTGGAGAACGCCACCTTCATCATCAGCGTGCCGCCCGAGGGCATGTCGAAGGACAAGATCCCGCGCGGGCCGTTCTCCGTCTCCACGCGCGGCGGCAGCTGGTAGATGTCGTTGACGTCATGGTCGAATTCGAGGGCAAACGAGTATTCGCGGTCGACCCAGATCTTCGTGCGCAGGCGCCCGGAGAACGAACGGGAGTCCACCTGCTCCACGTCGCATTCGAGCACACGGCGCTCGGCGTCCTTCGCGTTCCAGTTGAGGATGCCGTACTGAAGGTCGGCGAACAGGCGCGGCGTGGCGTCGCCGAGGTACTGGATGCGGTAGATCGCGGCGTGGTGCGTGACCGTCACCTCCACGCGCGCGTGGTTGTCGTCGAGCGTGACGGCGTAGTAGCCGGGCTTCGCCTGCTGCGTCTCCTTGCGGTAGCGGCTCGTATAGTTCGTGCGCGAGTGGTCGAACTCGCCCGTGAACGGCATCACGAGGAGGTCGCCCAGGTCGCCGCAACCCGTGCCGGAGATGTGCGTCTGCGAGAAGCCGAGGATGCGCTCGTCCGCGTAGCGGTAGCCGCTGCAGTAGTCCCACCACGTGTTGCCGGTGTCGGGCCCCGCCTGCACAAGCCCGAACGGATACGCCGCCGCCGCGTAGCAGTGGCCGTTGTAGGAACACCCGATGAACGGGTTGACCTG
>CAMPAF010000097.1 GCA_946631535.1 uncultured Verrucomicrobiota bacterium | reverse complement strand
TCGTCCGCCCAGCTGGCCTCGGCGCACTTCTTCGTGCAGGCGCCGGCCGTCGTGCGCTTGAGGTTGCCGTCGTGGAACGTGAACACGCGCTTGTCAGCCGAGAGGTAGATGTCGCACTCGAAGCCGAAGCCGCGGTCCACGGCCATCTTGTAGGCGGGGAGCGTGTTTTCCGGCGCGTCGTGCGACTCGCCGCGGTGGCAGATGAACGTGGCATAGTCCGGCTGGGCGGCGCCCAGCATCCCAGCGACGGCAACCGCCGCCAGCCCAATCATCGTCTTCATTCTATTTTCCTTTCTGTTTATGAAAAGCAACGGCAAGATTATACCACGAATGGCCGTCCTGTCAAAAGCGGATCGCGCTTCTCACTCGAGCGTCAGGAACACGCGGATGCCGTCCTCGTTGGGCGAGCTTCCGTCCATCGCGCGCCAGCCCCGGTAGGGCGAGCGGATCTGCTGGGGCACCGTCACGTAGGAACCGCCGCGGATCACCTGTCCGAGACCGGAAGTGCCGTTCCGGCGTTTCAGCGGATCCGTGACGGAACTCGCTCCCAGGTCGTGCACGAGGAAGTCGCGGCACGGTTCGAACACGTTCCCGTGCATGTCGTAGAGCCCCCAGGCGTTCGGCGCCTTCTGCCCCACCGGATGCGTGCTGCTCGCCGCGTTCTTTGAATGCCAGGCCACGTCCGCCAGCGCGAGGAAGTTCGTATCCACGTTGTAGGGCGTAACCGTCCCCGCGCGGCAGGCGTACTCCCATTGCGCGTCGGTCGGCAGCGTGAAGAGGAGGCCCGTCTTCTGGCGCAGCGCGTAGAAGAACGTGGTCTCGGCCACGTCGTTCGACATCGACGGATCGAAGCCCTCGCCCCACAGCTCGTTCAGCTTCTTGCCGCTCACGGGGCGAAGCGGGCTTCCAGACGACGTGTCCGACGCATCACCCAGCACGAGCCGGTACTGCGCGCGCGTCACCTCGAACACGCCCGCGTAGAACGCCTTGGTGAGCGTCACCTGATGGAGATGCTCGCGGTTTCGCGTGTTGTCGTTGTAGTTGTGCCCCTCGTCGTCCGGAAACGCCCCCATCTTGAACGTGCCGGCCGGGATGTACCTGAGCCACAGACGGTTCGACACGCAGGAGAGGTCCGCCGGATCGGGGACCTCGCGCGTGAGCGCCACGGGATAGCGCGTCGCCTCGGGTCCCTCGCTCAGGTCCACCACCATGTACACCTCGGGCACGAAGTTGGTGTACCAGGCGGAAACCACGACGCTGGCGTTGCTGCCGATGTTGCCGGGCCAGTCCTTGCGCGCGTCCCACACGATCGTCTTCTCCTGCCCGTCGTCGGCCACGGGATCGCTCGCCATGAAATCGGCGCCGCGCTGCGAGATGTCGCCGCGCACCGTCTTGACGTACTGCATTCCGATCGAGACGCCGTTCGTCAGCACGTCCATCGTCACCCAGGCCGGCTCGCCCTGGTTGGCGAGCGCGTACTTCACCGTCACCTTCTGCGTCTGACGATCCTGCGAAAAGCGCGTGCCGGACACGGCGATCGGCGCCGTCACGTTTGCAGCCCCCGCCGCGAACGGCAACACCAGCAACAGATATGCGAATGAGGATTTTTTCATTTCAAGGTTCCTTTCATGCATGCGCCGTCATTCCAGCGTCAACCACAGGCGGAAGCCGTCGTTGGGAGTATTGCCCGCACTGTAACCCGACGCCGAGGGCGACGCCGCACGCCAGTTGCGCTGCGCGGAACGGCAGGTCGCCGCGTTCTGCCACGCACTTCCACCCCGTATCACAAAACCGGCTCCCGCTTCTCCCTTGTAGAGCGGATCCGTCCGGGCTGTCGCCCCCATATTCTCAACTATCCTTTCCCTGCAAAACTCAAACACGTTGCCGTGCATGTCGTAAAGGCCCCAGGCGTTCGGCGTCTTCTGTCCGACCGGCTGTACCTTGCTCGACGCATTCTCTTTGTACCAGGCAATGCTACTCAGCGCAACCGCCGCGTTCGTCTCCACGTTGTAGGGCGTGGTCGTGCCCGCGCGGCAGGCGTACTCCCACTGCGCGTCCGTCGGCAGGTTGAAGAACATCCCGGTCTTCTCGCGGATCTTCGCGAAGAACGTGCCTTCCGCCACCGTATTGGAGACGGCTGGATTGATGTCTTCGCCGACGAGCATGTAAAGCATCAGGTTGTTCACGGGGCATGTGAGCGACGAACCGTTGCCGGGGTCGCTCCCCATCACGAGCCGGTACTGCGCGCGCGTCACCTCGAACACGCCGGCGAAGAACGGCTTGGTGAGCGTCACCTGATGCTGTGCCTCGCGATTCGAAGTACGCCCCACCTCCGTCGAGGGGCTGCCCTGCGTGAACGTGCCGGCCTCGATGCGCCGCAGCCACAGCTTGTTCGAGACGCACGTGACGTCCGTGGGGTCGGGCGCGGCGAACGACGTCGCCACCGGATACGACGCCGCGTCCGGCCCGCCGCTCAGATCGATGTAGATGTACTCGAGCTTGGGCGGCGGATTGTCCACGGGATGGGCCGTGATCCTGATCGACGCGTTGGGGAGCAGCAATCCCGGGCAGTCGGACATGATCGGCCACGTGATCGTCTTCGTCGCGCCGTCGTCGGGCACGGCGTGTCCGTCGATCTGCGAGATGTCGCCGGTGGCCGTCTTGATGTTCAGGTTGGCGGCCGCGATGGCGACGCCGTCGCCGTCCAGCACCTCCATCGTCACGTACGCCGGGTTGCCCTCGTTCGAGAGCGTGTAGTTCACGGTCACCACGCGCGTGCCGCGATCCTGACGGAACGACACGTCGCCGACCGTGGCCGCCCCCGCCATCAGCGGCAGCAGCACGGAAAGACATGCGAATCTGGATGTTTTCATATCGAGGTTCCTTTCTCGCGGGTCGCCGCCGTTCATTCCAAGGTCAGCCAGAGGCGGAAGCCGTCGTTTTGCCCTTGGCCGCCATACCATCCGGATGGATCCGCCTCGCTCGGCGCACGCCAACCGCGCCGGGCCGAACGGCAGTTGGCGTCCCCGTCGCCGAAATACCCGCCGCGAATCACGAATCCGCTGCTCGTCCCCGTGTTGACAGGATCCGTCCGCGCGCCAGAGCCCATATTCGCGTTCAAACGCTCCCGGCAGAACTCGAGCACGTTGCCGTGCATGTCGTAAAGTCCCCAGGCGTTCGGCCGCTTCTGTCCAACGGGATGGACCTTGCCCGACGCGTTCCCGTAGTACCAGGCGAGGTCGTCGATCGTGACCGTCGCGTTCGTCTCCACGTTGTAGAGCCCGGTCGTGCCCGCGCGGCAGGCGTATTCCCATTGCGCGTCGGTCGGCAGGTTGAGGAGCAACCCGGTCTTCTCGCGGATCGTCGCGAGGAACGTGCCGGCGGCCACCGTGTTGGAGACGGCGGGATTGATGTTGGTGCCGACGAAGTCGTAGAACTTCACCTTGTTCACGGGGCAGGTCATCGTCTCGCCGTCGCCGGGATCGCTTCCCATCACGAGCCGATACTGCGCCCGCGTGAGCTCGAACACGCCGGCGTAGAACGGCTTCGTGAGCGTGACCTGATGCTGCGTCTCGCGCCCCGTCGTGTCACGCCCCGCCTCGGTCTCGGGACTGCCCTGCGTGAACGTGCCGGCGGGGATGTAGCGCAGCCAGAGCTTGTTGGAGACGCAGGAGACATCTGCGGGATCGGGCACCGCAGTCGTAAGCGAAACCGGATACCGTTCAGCCGCCGTGCCCCCGCTCAGGTCCACCACCATGTAGACGATTGGAGGCGCATTGGTGTACCAGGCCGAGACCTCCACCGTCACGTTGCTGCCGAGGTTGCCGCGCCAGTCCCGGTGGGCGTCCCACACGATCGTCTTTTCGTTGCCGTCGTCCGGCACGGCGCCCCGCGCGAGAACGTCCAGCCCCCGCTGCGAGACGTCGCCCGCGACGGTCCGGACGTGCTGCATCCCGATGGTGACGCCGTTCGTCAGCACGCCCAGCGCCACGTACGCCGGCTCACCCTGGTTGGCGAGCGCGTAGTTCACCGTCACCAGCTGCGTGGCGCGGTCCTGCGAGAAGCGGACGTTGGAGACGGCAAGCGGCTCCGTGAGGTCCACCGCCCCCGCCGCGAAAGTCAGCGCAAGGGCCGTAACAAGCAAAGTAGTACATGCTTTCATCGTCTTGCTCCTTGTGCTAGCGGAACATGATCAAGGTACCGATGGCCGTGGCCGTGTCGAGGGTGAACGTCTCCTCTGACACGGAATCATGTCCCGACCGGGCTTCCAGCACGGGGGTCGCGGCGGCGCTGCCGCTCACACGAAGGCGGCTGTCAATGACGCCCGGTTGCGACGTTGCCGAATCTGCGGCAAACGCCCATGAGGCTCCTACGATAACGCCTGCCAGCGCAACGACAGGCCTACTCCATCTCGCCATGCCTTCCTCCTCGCTCCTTCCTGTAATTCCAGAACACCTCCGCCGCATAGTCCGAAGGGCATGCCAAACATCGACGGAAACGCGGCAGAAGAACAAAACAGGTACAGTCTAGCATTTCCGCCCCTGTCGCACAAGGCAGAAAGCTCTTCAAATCAGAACTCGACCTTGATCGACGAGAGTTCGTAGCCGTGGGGCTTGTCGAGCGAGTCGCCGTAGAGCCAACGGCCGTAGCCGGTCGAAAAGCCCTGCACCTGGCTCATGTCCGGCTTGGTGCCGTCGCCGCGCCGCGTATTCCAGTACGGACGGAACTTCTCCACCGGCACGCGGATCGTCTGCCACTCCGGCGTAAGCGGCAGGTCCACGCCCCAGTTGCCGCCGTCACGCTGGATGAACACGATCTCGACACGTTTCGTGAACGCGTCCGTCGCCCGCGCGCGGAACACGACCGTCTTGCCCGGTCCCGTCTCTCCGAAGATGTTCCTGAATCCCTCCCCGTCGCAGTCGAACCGCAGTCCCACGTAGTCGCGCTTGATGAACGCGCCGTCCACGGCGGAGAGACGCACGGCCGGTCTGCCCTCCGGGTCACGCGACTTCGTCTTCTTCACCTCGGGCCAGCCGCCGGTCCGCACCTTCAGCGCCTTTGCCACGTCGAAGAACTCCCAGTCATTCGGTTTCGCGCACTGGTTGATGGGAAACGCGCGCGTCTCGCTGCCGTCCGCCGTCTGCACCGTCACCACGATGTTGGTGGCGCCAATCGCCGAGAGGTTGAGCGAGAACGGCTGGCGCGCGCCCCACTGGCTCGGCACGTCGTCCATCCGCCAGCCGCAGATGCGTTCGGGGGCCGTCCGCGCGTGGTAGGAAGGCGTCTCGAGCGCGGCAAGGGCCGCGCGCGCCTTCGCGTCGAACGCGGGCACGTTCTCCAGCACGTAGTCGCCGGGTGCGAGCGTGACACGTCCCGCGCACGCCTGCGCCACCGGCGCGCCACCCGCCGCCGCGCGCACTCGGAACGACGCGCCGAGATCGGGCAGGTTGACGGTGAACGTCGGGGATTCGGGAAGTACCACCACCTTCGGCTGCGTGCCGCCGGAGTATTCGTCGCGCACGGTGAACACGCTCGGGTGGAGCTGCAGTCGCCACACGCCGTCCGCCGCCTTGTCGAGGAAGTAGACGCCGTTGCCGGTGGACGCCGCCACGGACGACTTCCCCACGCCCCACACGCGCCGAAGTTTCGCGGGCGCTGACGGCGGGTCGAGCGGATCGGCCGTGTAGAGGTAGTCCGTCTCGGTGGCCATCTGCGAAAGGTTACGCGCGGCGTTGATGCGGAACGGCGGGAACACGATCTCGTTCACGGCATTCGTGTAGTCGCAGCCGCGCGGCAGGCGGCGAAACGCCTCGGCGGCGATCGCGAAGGCGAGCGCCTTGGCGGGCGTGTAGACGAGGTTAAGGTGGTGCGTCTGCCAGTTGGAGTTCACGTCGGCCAGGCACATCGGGTCGTACTGGAACTGCGCGGCCACCTGCACGCCTTCGTGGCGGAACACCTTCGCGAAGGCGGGATACATGTAGGCGCCGGGCGTGTCCGCGCAGTCGAACTCGTAGATCATGCGCGCCTTGCGGGCGATGTGCTCGTCGGGATTGAGCGACGAGCCCCTGATCTTGGCGAGCTGGGGTCCGCGCAGCGCGTGGCCGGCCACGAGGCCGGTCGGGTACGTGCTGCCCGTCACGCCGTCGATGCGCGCCTTGCCGGCTGCGGCGTTGCGCCTGTGCCAGGAATTGTAGAAGATGGGCTTCGTCGTGCCGCTCGCGCGCAGGCCGTCCGCGAGCGCGTCGATGTAGGCGGTCACTTCCTCGTCCGGGTGCTTGGGCGGGTAGATCGGCTCGTTGATCAGCTCGAAGCAGAGGATGGCGGGATCGTCCGCGTAGCGCCGCTTCGTGACGGCGTTCACGTGCTGGCCGAATTCCTTGAGGAAGCGCGCCTGGATGGCCCAAGCCGTTCGGTTCGAGGTCATTTCGCGCATCGGCCAGTCGTTGGAGAAGCCCTCCTTGTCCTCGGCGTAGGAGCCTCCCCACCAGGCGATGGGCGTGAGGACGGTGTAGATGCCGTTCCGCGCGCAGAGGTCGATCAGCTCGTCGAGGAGCGCCACGTGGTGGTTGTCCAGGAACGCGCCGTCGTGCGTGGAGAACTGGCGGTCGAAGCAGTGGATGCGGATGCAGGTGAGGCCGAGGCGGCGGAAGTGCGCCACGTCCTCGCGCATCACCTGCGAGAAGTCGAGTCCCTTCTCCTTGATGGACTTGTAGTCAACCGTGAACGGCGGATAGTAGTTGACGCCGAAAAGCGCCACCTCGCTTCCGTCGTCCGTCCAGCGCATCACGCCCTCGGCGTCAACCTTCGCGAGCCTGTCCGCGCGCGGCACGGCAAACGCCGCCGCCGCAACCGCCACGCACACGCCACACGCTAACGTCTTCTTCACCTTAACGCTCCTTGTCTATTGCGAGCTTTTCCTGCGGCAAATCTCCTACCGGCACAGCGATACGGGGCCAAGCAGCCCGGCGGGCTTCGGCGGCGTGCCCTTCTTCGGGCCAGCGATCGTCCATGTCTTGCGTTCCTTTTCTTGCAGCCCCGCGTCGTACGCGAGCCGGTTGAACCACGTGGTTGTCACGTCCACGCGCAGTTCGTTCGCGCCGTCCTTCACGAACTCGCCGATCGCGCAACGGTATGGCGGAGCCCAGAGCGTACGCACCTTCTTGCCGTTCACGAACACGTCCGCGACGGTCTCCACCTCGCCAAGGTCGAGCGTCAGCGCCGAAACGGCATTGCTGGCGGGAGGGACGCGCTCCCGCGCGTCCGCACAGGTGAAAGTGGCCGTGTACGTGGCCGTGCCAGAGAAGTGGCGGCCTTCCTCGCCGAGCGGCAGTTCCGTCCAAGATGCGAGCTTGTCAAGCTTGAGCGACGCCGGCGCGCCCCAGCCGGCAGGGAACGAGAGGGTCCAGTCGCGCAGCGAAACGGGAGGGACGCAACTTGTTGCGTCCGCATGGGGAACCGCCGTCTCGGCGGCGGTCGCGCAGGAGCGCGACCCTCCCGTTGCGGTCGCAGTAAACTGCGACCCTCCCCGACTGAACACCACGAACACGCATTCTGCGGACGCGAGGTCGAGCTTGACCGTCGTGCTGCCTTCCTCCACGTGCGGAATCTCCGGCGCGTAGCATTTGCCTGTCACGGGATCCCACACGGTTACGTCCCCTTCCGCACGGAACGTCACCTCTCCCGAGTACGGGTCCATGCCGTTCGCCGACACGAAATACCAGTCCGCCGTGGCGTCGCGCCGGTGCAGCCACTCGACGGGCCGTTCCCCCTTCCGCCAGTCGGACGGTCCGTCGCCCGCACACGTCACGTCTGGCTTGATTCCCTCGACGACATCCTTCGCCGAACCGTAGACCACACGACTACCGCATTTTATGAAATGTGACAGCTTGGCCTTCACGGCGTCCGACATCCACCTGCGCTCCGGCACCCACAGCACCTTCCACGTCACGCCCTCCGGCGTCGTGAAGAGCCCGTCCTTCACGGAGATGCGGTTCAAGAGCGCGTCCTTGTTCACGTAGTCGTACTTGTATCCGGGCGGAAACGGACTGCGCTCGCTCGGCTTGTGGCCGACCTCCTCGCCGAGGTACCACAGGATGTCGTTCACTGGCTTACCTGCCTCGAGCATCGTCTCGCACCGCGCAACCCACTTCGTGAACTCCGGCATGTGCTTCCACCAGGCCTGGCCGCGGATGAACGGCGTGCCGATGCAGTGACCGAAGCTCGACCCCGGCGGCAGCCAGTCCGTGCGCGGGTTGTGCGTGTAGGTGTGGAACACGAGGTGCGTCACGCCGCGCGCGAACGCGTGGTTGATCGTGCCCTTCAGGTTCTTGAAGTCCTCGTCCCACTTGAGGCGCATCGACGTGCAGGCCTCTGCCGCCACGCGTCCCTTGCCGTACACGTGCGCCGCCGACGCGCACGGGATGATCGGTTTGAAGTCGTCCTGCCCCACGCTCGACTCGGCGCGCGGGAACCAGAACTCGCACATCGGCGTGTCGCAGTACTTCCAGAACGCCATCAGGTCGCCCGGCAGCACGTCGCCGAACGCCGTCTCGTACTGCGCCGTCATGCCGTACGCGCGCGCCAGCTCGTCCATGCGCGCGTAGTAGTTCTTCTCCACCAGCTCGCCGAGCGTCTGGCGCCAGTCGCGCAGGAAGTCTTCCGTCTTCTCCGGCGAGTCGATCACCCAGCCGAAGACGGCCGGCAGCTTCCTGCGGAAGTCGTAGCCGCGCGCCGCGCGGAAGTCGGATTCCAGCGAGCGCGTCCAGGTCTGGCGGCGGCACTCCCAGCTGTCCACCACGAAGCCCTTAAGCTTGCCGCCCGCGAGCGGTCCCTTGGCGAGACGGCCGATGTAGGCGGCGAAGTGCGCGTCGATGCCTGCGCGATCCATCTTGTTGCACTCCCAGCCCGTCGCCTCCTTCGGCGCAGGGCCATTGCGCGTGCCGTTGTTCACGTGGCCGATGCGAAGGATCGTCCATTTCCCCGCCGGCGGCGCCCACTCAAGTACGCCGTCCTTCAACTTGTCCGTCAGGTCCAACACCACATCACCGCGGATGCAACCGGGAGGGACGCGCTCCTGCGCGTCCGCATGTATGGCCGCCGTCTCGGCGGCGGTCGCGCAGGAGCGCGACCCTCCCAGTCCGCGGAGCACCCAGCCGGCCTTGCCTTCCCAGTTGTGGAGGCGTGCGCCCGTGCGGAAACGCACGAACGGGACGTTGACCGGATGCGCGTGCTTGATCTCCACAGTCCATTCCGCGGACGGCGGCATGTCGCCGAGCGCCATCGTGAACGGCACGCCATCCTGCCAGCAGCCTTGCGGCACTTCCGCCGAGACGCCACGGACCGAGACCGTCACGCCGGGGTCGTACGCCCAGTCGTGGTTCATCTGGCGCGGCGACGGCAGCGCCACCGAACGGAACGCCATCGGCTTGTCGAAGCGGTAGACGAGCTTCAGCACGCCGTCCTTGTCCGTGCGCGCCTTCGGCTTCGTCTCATAAGATCCCGGCGTATCGCCAGGTGGCGTGGGGAACGCGAGCACGAAGAGGTCGTGGTAGTCGAGGTCTTCAGCTTTCAGGCGCGATTCCATCTGCCAGTCGGGAACTGGCAGCGACAGCTTCAAGGGCTTGCCGCCAGTCACGTCCGTGCGCGAGTAGGTGAGATTGCGCATGGCGTTCGACGGAGCGATCCACGGGCCGCCGCTCATAGACCAGCCGGGGCAGTTCTGCATCTTGAACGAGAGGCCGCGCGCCGCGCAGCCGTCGGCGGCGAAGCGGATGAGGTCGTCCCAGTC
>CAMPAF010000096.1 GCA_946631535.1 uncultured Verrucomicrobiota bacterium | reverse complement strand
GATACCACATTCCCGGCCGACAATCAAATGGGAAAATCGTCTTGTCGTCAAAACGCACAGCCATCTTGTAGAATACCAATCGTTCTGTTCATGTTGCCTTCTCCAAATCGATTATTCATCCTTTACGCCGCCAAGATGGCGGCTCTCCATAGTTGCGTCGCTCATTTACGCCCCTTTTCTACCTGCGACACAAAGGAATTCGCCAACTGGCGCAGTTCCTCGCGCTTCTTCGCGAAGTCCTTCTTCGTGAAGACCTTGTCCGCGCAACCGGCGGCCACGTTCGTCGCGCCCGGCCAGTCGACGCACGAGACGACGAACCTGTAGCGCGTCAGCTCGGCGGCGCGTGGATGACGAAATACCGCTCCATGTTGACCAGGCGGCGGATTCCAGGCAACCTGTCCAGCGCCGGCAGCATGTAGTGCTTGGCCGGAATGCACGGCCCTGCGGTGTTGAAATAGCGTTCCATGGAGCGAAGTATAACAAAACACCTTTTACGAGGCAAGCGTGCGATACAACCCGGCACGGAAAACGAAACCGGAATTCCAGTTTGCCCTGCAAATGCCTAGCGCACCATGATTACCGTGCCGCGCTGGAAGTACAGGATGAGCTTGTGCTGCGCCGCGTCGTACCTCGTGAACCAGCCGTTCGGCAGGTTCGAGGAGGCGAAATCGCCCGTCGCGTCCATCAGGTTGCTGGCGATGACATACTTCTTCTCCGAGTTCAGCCTCGCGAGCTCGTTGACGCGGAGCGACATCTTCGAGAGGTCGAGCTCGCACGGACAGCTGAAGCAGTCGCTGTTGCCCGCCGCGTCCACGTCGATCTCCAGCGCCACGCCGTCTTTGATGTTGATCGGGCCATCCGAAACGGTCAACGTGCCGACCGTGTTCGTCCCCATGCCCGGCGCGATGGCCGAAGTGACAGTGAGGAGCTTCGTGCCGTTGTTGAGGACCTGCTTGAACGTGCCGCTGCCCTCGATGCGGGCGAGAGTCAAGGGGTAGGTGTTCGGGGAGAAGCTGGCACCGGCGGCGACGCGCGCCGTGCAGGTCGCCGGAATCACGCCGGGATTCCCCGTACGGAACTCGCCCTGCATGATGGTGAGGGGACCGTTGAAGGTGCTGTCCTGGCTGAAGAGGGCGAGAGTGGCCGATCCCCACTTCGTGACGCCGCCGTCATTCGCGGCATCGCTGATGAGCGCGGGACGGAAGTAGCAGTGGCAGTCGTTCGAGACGACGAGTCCGCCTTCCTTGACGTTCCATGTGAGTCCGTTCACTGTGTTGGCGAGACTGTGGTCGCCCTCGGCACCGACCGGACAGTTGTGCGAGGCAACGGTGTTGGCCCATTCGAGCGTCCCGCCGTTGCAGTTCACCGTCGCCTTGTACCCCGAATGGAGCCTATGGATGTAGATGTCGCGCGTGACCCGGACGACGCCGCCCGTTTCGAGGTTCAGAACGGACTTAGAGGCATCGCTCCTGCATCCGTCATCGGCAATGCGGATATCCTTCACGTGGAGGCGTCCGCCATTCCGGACCGTTGTCGTAGCAGGACTTTTATGGGCATGAAGAAAATCCCGATCCCCCAAATCAAGAAGACCGCCGGAAATGACAAGCGTCCCGTTCTGCGTAGCGTAATCACCGCTTCCCGTCGTAATGACTTCGCCGCCTGAAATCGTGAGGGTCCCGCCGTTGCGGACATGGAGCGAGTTGTCTTGATCGACGACTCCAGTGTTGCCCTCAAGAAGCGTCGTGCCGCTCGCGATGGTGAGCGGTTTTGAAACCCACAGCCGACCGATGTGGTTGGTGCGCCCAGCCCCCGGATTGAGGGTGGTGGTTCCTGTATCTTTGTTCACCACCAGGAACCCTGTTTGAGGATTTTCGCACGAAAACGTCCCCTTGATGGTCAGGGAAGAACCACTGTTGTAGGTGCCGATCTGAGCCGTGACGCCGTTGCCGATGCGGAGGTTGCGGTTCGCGTCCAGCGACACGCCGCCGCCATGGCCTACGAGTGCTGAGCAAACCGTGTTTGACGGACTCTCGAAGAAGATGTCGTCCGTCGGTGTAGCGGGGACGGCACCAAGGGCCCTGCCATAGGAGGAATCACCCTCCTCAATTCCAATGGAACCCGTGTCTCCCTTGATATGCAGCCCGCCGCGGTAGGTGTGGTTGGCACGCTTCTCGAACAAAACGTAATTGGTGAGGTTCGACACAATGATGCCTCCGTCCGTCGGAAGGCTGGTATCCGTTCCGATCGGCCGGGGCAGATAGGTGTTGCCGGAGTTCGCTCGGCTTTTTACGACCATTCCACCTTCACCAATGACCATCTTGGTGTTCCCAAAGGTGACATGATTATTCCAGTCGTTCCATATATGAAGCAAAGCGCCGCCGTTGAAGTAGATTGTGGGCTTGTTGCTGTTGTTGAGGTTGTTTCTGTTGAAGGTTGCCCTGAACGTGCCGTTCGTGAGGACAATCACCTTGCCGGCATACTCGGCGCTGTATGGCGAGAAGTAGGCATTGAGGTAGCCGCCGTCGCCGACGGTGAGCGTCCCGTTTCCGCCAAACATGCGTAAACCGTAACTGGTATTGGTGCAGTTCACGGTGTTGTAGATCGTGGTGTCGCCGCCGTTCGTGTCGATGACCGCCATCGTGACCGGGCCGCCGGAGAGCGTGTGGGTGCCGCCAAGGTCGAACTCGAAGCCCTCCACGCCGGCGGCGTCAACCGTGATGTCCGTCGCGCCCTGCGAGTCGAACTTTGGGTTGGAGGAGGAAGAGTTGTTGACCCACACCTTGCGGGTTGTAGTTGATGAGTCATACGCCCAGTTCTGAGACGTCGTGTCCCAGACGGGATTGTCCGTCGTGCCGCGCCAAACAAAGTTCTCGGCATGCGCGGCGAGAGTAATCCCCGTGCAAATTGCCGCGACGGCGGCCTTCGCCATCCATGCCGCCGGTGCGACTTCTCTCTCATCAAACAGCACGTGCGGGTTTTCCGCATACGGCTTTCGATTGAAAACTTTTCCTTTTGCCATGGTTTTCTGCCTTTCTCTGTTCTTCTCCTGCCTAAAACTGCTCTTTTCCACCCATGAACATGCCTTTCCAAGAATGAAAAGCTATCCACGGATGATTTCGTTGTTCATTTGTGGTTATGTTATCACAATCCCGGCACGGACACAAGGCGGAAGTTTTGGTATACTTGCGCCATGGCAGAAGAAAACAACCACCTCCGACTAACAGGAAAAGCCATGAACAAGAAGATTCTCGCAACCGCCGTGTTCGCCGCCTGCTGCGCGGCGCAGGCCGTCGTCGTGCGGCCCGAAAACACGGACGACATCCTCGTCAACCCCGACATGGGGCTCGTGATGTTCCATTACTCGAACCGGCAGTGGGCGTACGGCCAGCTGCAGGAGCGCGGCGACGTGCTCGACTGGTTCCCCGGCGTCTCGACCATCTACTTCCGCCTGCCGTGGTGCCTCCTGGAGCCGCAGGAGGGACAGTACCGCTGGGACATCATCGACAGCTACGCCGCCCCGTGGATCGCGGCCGGCAAGCAGATCGGCTTCCGCGTGACCTGCTGCGAGTCCCGCTACACCTACGCGACGCCCGAATGGGTCAAGGACGCCGGCGCCAAGGGCTGGTTCTTCAAGATGAAGATGGCCAAGATCTACGGGAAGGTGCCGCCGGGCTCGGAGACCGACATCTGGGAACCCGACTACGGCGATCCCGTGTTCCTCAAGAAGCTCGAGAACTTCCTCAGGGCCATGGCACGCCGCTACGACGGCAAGTCACACGTGGCGTTCATGGACATCGGGACGATCGGCATGTGGGGCGAAGGCCATACCCGCGCCTATGAACGCGAGATGAAGGCGCAGGGACGCGACCCACGCGAGGCGTTCCATCTCCACTACGAGCTTCATAGACGCCTGTTCCCCAACACGACGCTCCTCTGCATCGACGACCAGGCCGGTTCGTCAGATCCTCGCCCTGCGGCGGAGGTTCCCCTCATGAAGCAGGCGCACGACATCGGCTTCGGCTTCCGTGACGACTCGATCCTCGTGTTCACTCCTGAGATGATTCCCGCGCGGCTCAAGCCGCACCCCTGGTGGTTCCACGCGAACTGGGCCGATTACTTCGCCCCCGCCGCGCCCGTCTTCGTGGAGCACGAGCACTACAACCTCTCGCGCGACCGCGGCGCGTGGAGCGACGAGAAGCTCGTCGAGTCCGTCGAGGCCTACCACGCCACCTGGCTCTCCCTGCACGGCTGGCCGAAGGAGATCTACGACAACTCGAAGGACGCCTACGCGCGCGCCGCGCGCCGGATCGGCTACCGCTTCGAGCTGCGCGAGGTGGACTACCCCGAGACGGTCAAGCTCGGCCAACCCGTCACGGTCAAGTCCACGTGGGTTAACGTCGGCCTCGCCCGCCGCTACAAGGGCGCCACGCTCGCGTGGTCGCTCGTAGACGACAAGGGTCGCGTGGCGTGGGTCTCAACGGACGACGCCTACGACTTCGCCGACGCCCTTCCCAAGGCAGGCGGCACGGAACATCCCGTCACGCGCACCACCACCTGCACGTTCGGCTGGACCGGCGAAATCCCGCAGATCAACGACGGCGTGTGGGTGTACACGGTCCACAACAAGATCGGGAACTACGCCACCGACACGCGCGTGCCCACGCTGACGCCCGGCTCCTACACGCTCTGCGCGTCGCTCGGCGACCCCGACGGCACGCCGCGCCTCGCCCTTCCGCTGAAGGGCGGACAGAACCGCCGCTATCCCGTCGGCAAGATCGTCGTCACCGAATGACGTGCCGCCTTCATCGTCGAAAAGAATAGGAGAATGAAAATGCGCAACTTGATTCTAGCCGCCCTTGCGGGCACTCTGTTTGTGGCGTCAGCCGCGCCGCTCGAGATCGTCTCGCCAAAAGAGGGAGCGACCGTGCCGATCCTCACTGCGGACATGAAGACCTACCTCGCACAGCCACGCGCCGAGCGCGAGAAGCAGTTCGCCGACCCCGCAGAGCGCAAGCGTATCGCGAAATTCGGTGACCGTCCCCAGAAGACTCTCCTTTCCTGGAATTGCACGGCGTCCGTACCCACCGGCGCGGTATGGAGCGTCAAGGTGCGGCGCGCGAAGGACGGCGCGGTGGTGTTCAACGCGAAGACGCACAAGAACTCCATCGAGATCGACAACCTCGAGATTGCCTGCGACTACAAGTGGCGGGTCAAGGGCGTGGCGAGCGACGGCGCGAAGCTGCGCGCGGAGGGCACATTCCGCACGGAGGACATCGCGCCACGGTTGATCCACCTGAGCCGCGTGCACAACATGCGCGATCTCGGCGGACGCGTTGGACTTGGCGGCCGTCGCGTGCGCCAGGGGCGCGTCTACCGCTCGGCAGGACTCAACGCCAATGCGCGCAATTCCAAGTCCAAGGGCGGCATGGTGCCTGGCAAGGAGACTCTCACCGACGCTTCGCGCGCGTACGCGAAAGACGTGCTGGGCATCCGCACGGATCTCGACCTGCGCTCCGACCGCGAGTGCTTCGGCATGACCGGCTCCCCGCTTGGACCGGAGGTGAAGTGGATCAAGATATCGTCTTCGGCCTACAGCGGCATGGCCAAGGATCCAGGCAAGAGCGCGTTCACGAACGCGTTCCGCGTATTCCTAGACGAAAAGAACTACCCGATCGACTTCCACTGCATCGCCGGCGCGGACCGCACCGGCTCGCTCGCGTTCATCCTCAACGGGCTGCTTGGCGTCGACGAGGAGGAACTTTGGCGCGACTGGGAGGTGACCGCGTTCCAGAAGGAGAAGCTCGACTTCGGCCACCGCACGCGATTCAGCAAGCTCGTGAAGGTGTTCGAGCCTTTCCCAGGCGCGAACATCAACGAGAAGATCGTCGCATACGTCAAGTCCGCCGGATTCACCGACGCCGACATCGAGAAGTTCCGGGCGTTGATGCTGGAGCCGTGAGGACCGCTACGAAAGGCGGAACGTGCACGTCTGCCCGTTCTTCTCGCGGACGATGTCGTCGCGGAAGGTTTGCCCGTCGCCAGGTCCGCCCGTG
This sequence comes from uncultured Verrucomicrobiota bacterium, assembly GCA_946631535.1. The sequence continues at coordinate 3,734 of CAMPAF010000096.1, read as the reverse complement.
AAGAAGAAGTCGTACTGGTGAAGCGTCAGCGTCGCACGGTCGGGGAACGTGCGGAACGTCACGAACCCGATGTCGCCCCAGTGTCCGGTGGACGGTAGGCAGGAAATCGGGAACACCTTCTGCGGATTCCAGCCCATGTGGATGAAATCGCGGAACCAGCGGTGCCAGTGGCCGTAGACGTGTCCCTTGCAGGCGGACGAACCATGCAGCAGGTCCGCCAGTCCCACCTTGTCCTCGTTCGGACGGTGGTGCGAGCAGGTGATGATTGGCTTCGTGGCGGCCTTCAGCGTCGCGGCCAGCCAGTCGCGCTCTTCCTTGCTGCAGTCGCCGGGATACGATTTGCTCTTCTTCTCTACGGACTTGGCGTTGCTGGTGTCAAGCATCAGCAGATCCGCGTACGGCATCTCCACCTTCGAGACGATGCGCCCGGGAACGAGCGTCGATTTCGCGTAGGACGGCCACTGCACGAGGAAGTTGTCGCGCCGGTCGTGGTTGCCGAGCCCGAGCGTCAGCTTGATGCCCGCATCCAGCAAAGGCTGGAACAGCTTCGCCGCGAGCGCGTAGTCCTCAGACTGTCCCCAGTGGTAGGCGATGTCGCCGAAGCACACCACGTGCGCAGGCAGCGGCCTGAGCGCCAGTATCTTCGCCACAGCCTGCCGGAAGCACTGCTCTTCGTACAGGTGCGTCGGCACCTCATCGCGGAGTCCGTTGATGTGCAGGTCCGAGATGAACACGGCAAGACTCGGGTCATGCCGAGGATATGGTTGGGCGGGAATGTCCGCCAGCGCATGCGTGCCAGCCGTTGCCGCAATGCCGGAGAGAAATGTACGTCTAGAGATTATCATGTTGCTTAGTATAGCATAAAACCTGCCTGGGGCAGTCGGAAAACATCGGTGCCGTAGCATGAAATCAGTACACAACTTCAAAGTCGGCAATGCCGTCTTGAGGCGTGACGGCGGCATCGACATACCGCGATTCACCGACGGCCGAAAGCGTAAATGGTGTTTCCGCGCCGTTCACGCGCAGAGACTTCGGCGCCTTGCCCGACGGCACGAGCAGATGCGCCTTGATCTTCTTCGCCGGACTGCGCAGATGGTAGCGGAACCCTTCTTCCGTCTGGACGTATCGGCAATCCACATAACGCCCGACGCTCTCGTATCCGGTGAAGTAGCGCAGCTCGCGGTACGGCGTGACGGGCCAGCGCGGCGAGAACGTAATCTCGTCGTAGCCGAACCCCGCGTTGGCGATGCCGGCAAGCCCCTCGTCCACCGCGCTCAGCAGGGCGGCTGCGCCCCACGCGCTCGGCCCCATGTACGCCGTAGTGGAATTACCCCCCTTGGGATTGTACAGGAAGTAGACCGCGCCGTCCTTCGCCACCATCTTCATGAACCGCTGGAGAATGTCCCAGCCGTACGCCTCATAGCCACACTCGAACGCGCCCTTCGCGAGTTCGCCCGCCGTAAACGGCGAGATCGCCCCGTTCACGTAGGTGTCGGCCTTGTGCGGACCGAACGTCGGCTCGTAGGGCGGATCGATCGTAAACCATTCGGCGAACGCCCCCGTGGTGGCGCGCCGCCGCTGGTATTCCTCGACGATCGACCGCTTCTGCCCCAACGTGAGGATGCCCCGGTTGAGCGCGTAGGCGTCGGAAAGCGAAAGACGTTCGTTCTCCTTGTCGTCGATGCCCTTGTCGGTGCCGAGGAACTTCTGGTGAGTGAAGAAGCGCCCGTTCCAGAGATGCTTGAAGATGTTCGCCTTCAGCGCGTCGGCGCGGGCGCGCCAGGCGGCCGCCCGGTCCGCGCGCCCGAGGCGTTCGTTCATCGCGGCGAGCTGCCCCATCGCCTGCCACACACCCGTGTTGTCGCCGTGGAACGCGGGCATCGGCTCCCACGGGTGGATGCGGCGGTCCGGCCCCGTGGACGTCATCGGCACGAAGTCCCACGTGTCGATCGTGAACGGACGGATGCAGAGGCCGTATTCCGCGTTCCAATGCTGCGGATCGCTCGTCTGCCAGTCGATGGCCTTCTCAAGTTTGGGCAGCACGGACGCCATCCACCTGTCGTCGCCCGTCATCCGCCAGTAGAGATGCGCGGCCTCGACCGTCACGTACTCCACGTCCGCCTCCAGGTCGAGACGCGCCAGCGCCAGGTTGTCCTCGGGGAACAGCACGCGGCTCGTGTCGTCCACCATCGTCCAGTGCCCGTCGTCCATCTGCTTGACGAGCTCGTAGAACATGCCGTCAGCCCGCTGCGTGTCGATGATCAGCTGGAGGAACGAGAGGCAGTCGCGCTCCCAGTGGCACCAGCCCTTCATCTGGTGCGCGTGGTCGCGGATCCAGTTGTGGTTGCAGACGATCGCCTTGCCGTCCAGGAAGATGAGCCGCCGGTTCGCCGCCACCACGTCGCGCAGCGTCTTCATGAAGAACCCGATGTCCTTGCCCTGGGCGGTCAGCACGCCGGGGACCGCGAGTTCAGGGTTGTTGTTCACGCTGCACTGCACGGGGCCGTTGCGCAGACGCGGCAGCGGATGCATGAACTTGATCCGGCGTCCCCGGTTGATCGCGAGCTGCGCGGGATCGAGCGCGGGCGGCACGCTCTGCCACGTGAAGTCGAGCCACGTCACGTCGCCGGGCGTGTCCGGATGCGGCTCCAGCGTAAATCCGTTCCTCGTCACGTTCGTCCGCTTGCCGTCGAGCCCGACCTGCCAGCGGCCTGCCCCGTTGCCGAACGTCACGCCGCGTCCCGTCAGCTCAAACGCCGCGCCGTCCGCGTCGAACGTGACCTTCCCCTTCACGACGATGCGCCCGTTCTCGAACGCGACGGCCTCGGTGCCCCCCGGCACCGTCCACGTGCCCGGCACGCACACGTCGCCGCCCTTCTGCACCTTCACGAGCCCGGCAAGCCGCGTCACGCCGCCGCGCGTCTCAAGTTCGGCGCGGTAATAGGCGTTCGTCACCGCCCCCGCCACGCAGGGCACAAGCGACGCCTCCAACAACACGGACAGAACAACAACAATCTTTTTCATGCATCTCTCCTTATGTGGCAGCGTGCGAACGGCTCGTGCTGCCTCGCCGCGAGGCCGTCAAACCTCTTCGTGGAGCACGCAGTCGCCACCGTGGAACACGAGGACGAGGCGATGGAGGGCAACGGACGAGACGTCCGTTGTCCCAGTGCGCCGCCGGGACGGCGGCTCTCCATATGGGGAGCCGCCATCTTGGCGGCGTCCCGTAGGAAGCGCATCGCCAGTCTCATTTAAACAGCACAAATGCCACTTGGCGACGAGCGCTGGATCGGAAGAGTACCTGTCGAGCTGGTCAATCGCCTTCGCCTTGATGTCGGCGAGCTGTTCCGGCGTGGGCGCGGGATCGCCCGCCTTCACGTACTTCATCTCGATGAGCGCGGCGTGCGCGATGTCCGGCCAGCGGTCGAGACGCGGTGCAAGCGCAAGATCGTAGAAGCCGCCACCCGCCTCGCGCTCGTGGCTCACGAGGTACGGTCCCTTCGCGGCAGTCAGCAGGGCGACGAGGGTGGATTGCACCACCTTCTCGCCCTCCACCGCGTCGCGTACCGCGAAGTTCTCCTTCACGATCCCGGAGAGGATGCCGACGAAGCCTCGCCACTCGCCCTTCTCGGCTAGGTCGCAAAGTCCGTGATTGATGTCGAACACGCGCTCGTCGATTTTGTGGATGTCGGAGTACGCCGCCGGGATCATCTTCGCGGCGAGTTCCTTCAACG
>CAMPAF010000095.1 GCA_946631535.1 uncultured Verrucomicrobiota bacterium | reverse complement strand
CGGACCGCGATTACAGGGCGTACGCCGAGCTCTACGCGATGGGGTGGCTCGCGAAGCTTTTCCGCAAGAACGCCACCGTGTTGCCCTGTGCCTTCGCTGACCCGATGCTGCGTGGCGGCGCTGTGATCAACCCGGACCAGTCCGTCTCCATCGCGCTCATCAACCGCGGCCCCGCGAAGACCGTGTCGGTCGATTGCTCGTCGTGGAAATCGCGCATTGACGGCACGCCGGCGTTCCACCAGCCATTTCGCCGCTACGTGTACGAGGTCGGCCACGTGCCCTATAATGCGTTCAACGATCTGCAGCCGATGTCGGGCACGGTTACGGCGAAGGACGGCGCGTTCAGCGTGGCGCTCCCTGCGAAATCAATCACGTTCCTCACCACGGACTACATGGACAGGCAACCCGCCGCCGTGACAGGACTCCGCCTTGCGAACGGGCAGCTCGTCTGGGAGCCGAGCGAGGAACCCGAACACCGCTACTACCGCGTGTACAAGGACGGCAAGCAGATCGCCTCGACCGTCGCGACCTCGCTCAATTTGGGAGGGTCGCGCTGCCGCGCGACCGCCGATTCGGACGCAATAAATTACGTCCCTCCCGTTTTTGCGGTGAAGAGCGTGGACAAGTGGGGGAATGTGAGGAAAGATAAATGAATTTGGAGCTTTATCAAGAACCGTTCTGCGCGCCGAGCGGAATTCGCGAACGACCGCATCGAATGGGTCTCGCCCATCGGCGGCAAGCGCGAGAGCTACCGCGTGGTGGGCGACCACGTGCTCACGCAGAACGACATCGAGGACCATGTGGCCTATCCCGACCTCACCGCCGCGGTCACGTGGAACATCGACCTGCACTTCCCCGATCCCGAGAACGAGGCGAAGTTCGAGGAGCCGTTCCGGTCCTGCGCCTACCACCGCCACTACGGGCGGCCCTACGCGGTGCCCTACCGCTGCCTCTACGCGCGCGACTGCGCGAACCTGTTCCTCGCGGGGCGGCACGTCAGCTGCTCGCACGTCGCGTTTGCGGCCGTCCGCGTGATGCGCACGCTCGGCATGCTGGGCGAGGTGGCGGGCATGGCGGCCTCCATCTGCAAGAGGCACGACTGCCCACGAGAAGAGGGGACGACCGTCAATGACCGTTGTTCCCCAATCGCAAAAGCCCATGAGTGAATTGGCACGAAATCCGTGCCAATATCATTGTGCAATTGGCCGGAATCTGGTACAATATGTGACATGAAAGACGCCATAAAAGAAGTGTTGCGGGAATTCTACCAGGATGGACTGCCTCAGGGCATTGTTCATCGTGACGTCGAGTATTTCGAGCATCTCACATCTGCCACGGTCGTCAAGGGCATGCGCCGTACGGGAAAGACGTATGTGACGTACGAGCGGATGGCCGCGCTGATGGATTCAGGCGTTCCCCAAGGCAGGATCGTACATTTGAATTTCGAGGATGACCGGATCAAGGCGATGCGGCTGGAGGAGCTTCAGCTGATCAACGAGATCCACGCGGAGCTGTTCCCGGAATATGCCCATGTAAAATGCTGGTACTTTCTGGACGAGCTGCAGAACATCAAAGGATGGGAGGCGTACGCGCGCCGGCTCGTGGATTCGCCGAAGGTGGTTCTGTGCCTGACGGGTTCCTCGTCCAAGCTCCTTTCGGAGGAGATCGCGACGGCGATGCGCGGACGCTCGATCCCGATCGAGGTGTTCCCGCTTTCGTTCCCCGAGTTCCTGCGCTTCAACGGCATCATGGAGAAGGCGCCAGTGCCCAAGAGAGGCTTTACCGCCGCCGAACGGGGTATCCTCCGCAACGCGGCGCAGCGGTATCTCGACGTGGGCGGTTTCCCTGCGGTCCAGGGGATGCCGGACGCAATGCGCATCGCGACGCTTCAGGAATATGTCCATACGGTCCTCTACCGCGACGTCCTCCAACGGCACAAGGTCGCGAGCGTCCAGTCGCTGCTGTGCACGCTGGACTACCTGCTGCACAATTTCGCGCGCCGGACGTCGGCGCACGCGATCTCGGGCGTGCTCAAGAACCTGTCCTTTCCCAGTCGGCGCGAGGACATCGCGGATTACATTTCGCATTTCAAGGACGCCTACTTGATCCATCCCGTCTCCGTGATGTCCGACTCCCTTGCCGTCAAGCGGGTTAATCCCGACAAGTACTACATCGTGGACACTGGCCTTATTCGCGCGATGAGCGTGAAGAACGACGCGGAAAGGGGATGGCTCCTGGAGAACCTCGTGTTCATGGCCCTTCGGCGCGGACTGAACAAGGTCGAATATGTCACCAATCCGGATGGAACGGAGGTCGATTTCCATGTCGTCGACATGGTGACGAAGAAACGCCGGCTCGTGCAGGTGGCGTGGACGATGCAGGATCGGACGACGATGGCGCGGGAGACGTCGGCGCTGGAGTTGGCCCGACGGAACCTGCTCGTGGACGACTGCACGGTCGTGACATGGGACGACGAAGCCGATCTCGATTCAGGCGTAAAGGTCGTGCCGGTCTGGAAATGGCTTCTTCAGGAAAACAGTCGTTGACACAGTGAAGGCGAAGGAGGAAAACTATGAGAAGAACAGCAGTCATCATTGCTACGCTTGCCGCGCTGGCGGCGGCGGGAAACATGTACGTGGAATGCGAAAGCTTCCGCGACCTCGGCGGGTGGATCGTCGATCCGCACTCCATGCGGCAGATCGGGTCCAGCTACGTGATGGCGCACGGCTACGGCACGCCGGTGAAGGACGCCGTGACGACGGCGAAGTTCCCTGCGGAAGGGCGCTACGCCGTGTGGGCGCGCACGCGCAACTGGAACGCGGTCTGGACGAAGGGCGCCGCCGGGCGCTTCCAGGTGGTCGTGGACGGCAAGACCTTGCCGGCCGAACTCGGCACGCTCGGCAAGGACTGGGACTGGCAGCTCGCGGGACACGTCGATCTCAAGGCGGGCGTGCCCGTCGAGATTCGCCTGCGCGACCTGACCGGCTTCAACGGACGCTGCGACGCGCTCTGGTTCACGACGGATTCCCAGGCGCTGCCGCCGAACGAGCCGGGCGCGCTGCGCGACTGGAAGAAGGCGCGCGGCGCGCTCCGTTTCCGCGACGCGCAGAGGAGCTGGGACCTCGTGGTCATCGGCGGCGGCATCTCCGGCATCTGCGTGGCGCAGACGGCGGCGCGCTACGGCGTGAAGACGCTGCTGCTGCAGGACCGTCCCGTGCTGGGCGGCTGCAACTCGTCGGAAATCCGCGTCTCGGCGGGAGGCGGTATCAACCTGGGGCCCTATCCCGCGCTCGGGAACGTCCTGCGCGAGATCATGCCCGTCCACGGCGACTACGTGCCGCTTCCCGCCAAGTTCTACGAGGACGACCGCAAGGAGATGGCCTTCCGCACGCACGGGCTCCCCGCGCTCGCCGTGCTGAACCAGTCTGCGTACGCCGTCGAGAAGGGCGCGGACGGCCGCATCACGGCGGTCCTCTACCGCGATACGCGCACGGGCGAGGAAATCCGCGTGAAGGCGCCGCTTTTCTGCGACGCCACGGGGGACGGCGTGATCGCGCGCCTTGCGGGCTGCGCCACGATGTACGGACGCGAGGGGCGCGACGCCTACGGCGAACTGAACGCGCCGGAGAAGGCGGACCGGCAGGTGATGGGGCACTCGATCCAGTGGATCACGCGCGTGGACGCGAAGCCCGTCGAGTTCCCCGACATCGACTGGGGCCTCCCCATCACGGAGGAGACGGTCAACTACGTGACGGGCGGCGCCTGGTGGCAGGAGGCGGGGCAGTACCGCGACATGGCGGACGACACGGAGTCGATCCGCGACTACGGCCTGCTCGCGATCTTCTCGAACTGGAGCTTCCTCAAGAACCACGCGAAGCGCAAGGCGCAGTGGCGGAACCGCGCCTTCGAGTGGATATCACCGATTGGCGGCAAGCGCGAGAGCTACCGCGTGGTCGGCGACTACGTGCTGACGCAGCTCGATCTGGAAGGGCAGAGGAAGTTCGACGACGGCACGGCGGTGATCACGTGGGACGTCGACCTCCACTTCCCCGATCCGCGCAACGAGAAGGCGTTCGGCGAGCCGTTCCGGTCCTGCGCGCTCCACCGCGGCTACGGCGATCCCGTGGCCGTTCCCTACCGCTGCCTTTATGCGCGGGACTGTCCGAACCTCTTCCTCGCGGGACGCGACATCAGCTGCTCGCACGTCGCGTTCGCGGCCGTGCGCGTGCAGAAGACGCTCGGCATGCTCGGCGAGGTGGTGGGCATGGCCGCCGGCATCTGCAAGGAGAAGGGGTGCGCGCCGCGCGCGGTCTACGCCGAGCACCTGCAACTCCTGAAAGAGCGCATGAAGAAGGGCGCGCCGCCGCGCGCGCAGTACTGCGCCTTCTGGGGCGGCCTGCACGAGAAGTACCATTTCCCCGACTTGGGGTTCATCCCCATCTGGCCGAACCCTGCCACGAACCTCACGCCGCAGGCCGTGGAGGCGATCCGCGCGCTCAAGATGGACCACCGCCACAAGCATCCGCTCATCGACGGCGCCGCCGCGCCCGGACCGCGGCGGCGGCTCGTGCTGGCGGACGAATCGCGCCAACGTCTCCACTACTGGGACTCCGCCGACCCCTCGGCCTGCTTCTTCATCCCCGGCGAGCGTCCGATGTGGGACCTCAAGCGCGTCGGCGACATGACGTACCGCGCCGTGTGCAAGAAGGGCTTCATGGTGTTCGACCTCCGCGCGCGGAAGGTCGTGGACGAGTTCCGCCACCCGCTCCTCGACGAGGTGACGGCCGTGTGCGACATGCCGGACGGCGGGTTCATCGCGTCCGTGAATCCGCGCACGGGCCCAGACAAGAACAAGGTCGTGCTGCTGGTGCGCTTCTCCGCCGACCGCAAGCCGGTGGCGACGTATCGCTGCGAGGGGTTCTTCTACGCCCGTTCGCTGGAGTGGGACCGCGACGGCGAGACGCTGCTCCTTTCGTGGGAGAAGGGCTTCGCGCGCCTGCGCCTTCCCGAGTCCGGCGACGTGTGCCGGGTCGTTGGCGACTTCCGGCAGCCGAAGGGGCGCAACCTCTTCGACGTGGTGCCGCTGCGTTCGGGCGACGGGTATCTCGCCGGCTGCGGCTACGGAGGCGGGCTAGTGCACTTCGGGGCCGCCGGGAAGGCCATGTCCACGTGGTTCGTCCCGGAGCAAGACGGATGTCGTAGCCTCTTCTACGCCCAGCCGAAGGAAAGGCCGGATGGGCACGTGTTCATGGCGCACTGGACGGGGCACGGTGCGAACGACTCCGCGCACGGCTGGCAGGTGGTGGAGTTCGACGCCGATGGCCGCGTGGTGTGGCACCTGCACGACCCGGAGCGGTTCGGTTCCGTCTCCGGAATCGACGTGTTGGAATAAGGACGGCACGGATTCAGGTGAACAGTTGAAATACGGCATCGTGGTCGGTTCGGCCATTGGAGGAAAAATGAAATTAGGCATTGCAATGCATCCCGAAAAATGGAGCGACCGGCATCTCGCGATGGCGCGTCAGCTCGGATGCGAAACGGTCATCGCGTGGGTGCCGTTCGGTGCGGGCGACGGCGTGTGGCATGCGGAGGACTTCGAGCGCATCTTCCTCCAGGCGAAGAAAAACGGCCTCGTGCTGGAGGGCATCGAGAACTTCCATCCGCAGCACATCGACCACGTCGTGCTGGACGAGCCGGGGAAGGACGAGCAGATGGCGAACCTCGTCAAGACCGTGTCGAACGCGGGTGAGGTCGGCATCAAATGCTTCGGTTACAACTTCAGCTGCTGCGGCGTGCAGGGGTACTACTCCGAGGTCAACAACGGCGACGGACGCGGCGCGGCGGCCATCAAGAAGTTCGACGAGGACAAGGTGGACCATTCTCCCCTTCCGTCCCGCCGCTTCTGGTTCAACACCGAGATTGAGCGCCGGAGCGCGGTGGACGTGCTGCCGCCCACCACGCCGGAACAGCATTGGGCGCGGCTCAAATACTTCCTCGAGAACCTCTGTCCCGTCGCGGAGAAGTACGGGATGAAGCTCTGCGCGCATCCCGACGACCCGCCGATCGAGTACTTGAAGGGGACATTCCGTCCGCTCACCTCCGTGGAGGGGATGCGCCAGCTCCTCGCGCTCGTCGATTCGCCCGCGAACTGCCTGGAGTTCTGCCAGGGGACGGTCTCGACGATGCGCGGCATCGACATCTACGCCGCCATCGAGGAGTTCGCTTCGTCGGGACGGATCGGCTACGTCCACTTCCGCAACACGTCGGGAACCCTGCCGCGCTACAGCGAGGTGTTCATCGACGACGGCTACGTGGACATGAGGCGGGCGATGTCGATCTACAGGAAGTGCGGTTTCGAAGGCACGATCATCCCCGACCACACGCCGCGCCTCGACGCGGCGGACTGGTGGGAGACCGGCATGGCGTTCGCCCTCGGCTACATGCGCGGCTTGATTTCTTGATGGCCCCCAAAAATTACACTATCGCCGCCAAATTTTTGGTATAATGTGCGGCGCTTCCCCCTTGGAAGCGTCAAAGGACTATTGTATTATGACTAAAAAGTCTGTCTTTTCGTTTGTCGCCGCGCTGACAACGGCGTTCCTCACGGCTTCGTCCGCCCTTGCGGACGACGTTTTCGCCGTCGAGAGTTTCACGAAATATGATCGTGAAGCCTCGTCGTACACGGTTCCCGCGACGGCCAACTTCGTCGTCGTCAAGAAAGCCTCATCGGACTTCGTCATCTGGACCCGCGACGAACTCACCGGTGCCCAGCTCACGGCGATTGAGAGTTATGCGCGTGCGCACGACCCCAGCCTCAAGGACCGGAACGCCATCTTCATCTCCGGCACAGGCGACCACTACATCGACTCCATGTACGGCACGGTTACCTTCGCCTACGGCGACATCGGCCTCACCGTCACCATGCCGCGCAAGTGGTCTCACCTCGACTACGGCAAGCACACGGACAACACGCCCGAGCCGGAACCCGAACCCGACCCCGAGCCCGGCAAAATAACGATCACCAAGACCGTCAACGGAGGTCTCTGGCGTGTCGGCTGCGACTACATGGATGTCACGAATCAAACCACTTGCGATGTCCGCTACTTCAGCGGCAATGCATGGAAGCGGGACTGGATCACGAACACGAATGGCGTCACCAGTCTTGAGGGCCACCGCAAGAACAAGTGCGGCGACCACGAAAACTGGGTGATCTGGGTGGGGACCAATGGCGTGCCTTACCGAATGGACGAAATCAAGTCCGGTGCAACCGGCGGCACGTTGCCGACGGTCGTCTATCGCACGAAGGCACCCATGACGGACGAGGAAATCGCCAACATCGGCAATCCCGACCGTCCGGAATGCCTGGCGAAGTACAAGCAGAACTTCCAGGAGCCAATGTCGTACGCGGACATCCGTGTCGGCGAGCGCCTTTACTGGATCACCTTCACCGGTGGGCGGATCTGGTATCACACGGGCATCCCCTACGAGGCCCAACCGACTTTTGTCATTTCCGTCGATGGCGTGCCGTACACCCTGACGGGCGGGCAAAATGTGGAAATCGCCGATCTTGAGCCGGGCCTTCATGAAATCACCGAATCCGAAAATCCCCTCTATACGCTGGGACCGGTCGTTTCAACTGTACCCGGAAGAACGGTTCAGCATGAAAATAGCTGGACAGTGCAGATTCTCGTCAACGCGGGCGACGACATCGGTCTGACTTGGCCCAACATTCAGCCGCCGCCGGAAACTCCGCCGACACCTCCGTCTCCGCCGGACGTTCCGCAGCCTGTCATCACCAACGCCCTCACCCTTTGCGAACTTCTGGACTTTGGCAAGCGCTTCAACGCCGTCGTCTTCGGCGACCTCACCGTTTCCGGCGGCGACAGCGAAGGCGCCCTCCTCGTCTGGGGCAACGCCACGCTCCCCGATGGCTACACAGTCGGGTACTACTCCGGCGTCGGCGAGCCGACTCCTGACGTGGGCGTCCGCGACGACGGGCTCATCGTCGGCGGCAACCTCGCCATCGGCGCGCAGCCCGTCAACGGAAACATCGTCTACGGCGGCACCTTCCAGGGACCGGCGCGCTGGTCGGACTACGCGCTCCGCCATGTCGAGCCTGTGACGATCGACGGCCTCGGCAACGTCCCCGCCGACGGATCGGGCCGCACGGCGGCCGACCTGCTCGCGGCCGTCTGCGAGCTTTCGCAGCGCGTGGCGGCCATGGAGACCAATGGCGTCGTCACCAACACGGCAGACGGAAGCCTCCTCCTGACCGGCACTGACACCCGCCGCAACGTCTTCGAGGTCACCGCCGCGCAGTGGAGCGGCTCGCAGCGCGACTGGATCTTCGACGTTCCGGCCGGAAGCAAGATCATCGTCAATGTCGGCGGCGACTTCGTCGACATGGCCAATGGCCGCATGGTTCTCCCCGAGGGCGTTTCCAACGTGGACGTCCTTGTGAACTACGTTGACGCGACGTGCATCTCCCTTGCCCACTTCTCCCACAGCGGCTCCGTTCTCGCCCCCTACGCCTCCGGCTCCTTCACCGGCGGCTCGATCGACGGCATCGCCATTTTCGGCGGCTCGGTCGTGAGCAAGGGCGGCTTCGAGTTCCACAACTTCGGGCTTGACGTCTTCTTCTGCCCGACGGTTCCCGAAGTGGTCCTGACCACCACGGCCGGCTTCGCCCCCGACGGCGCGATCTTCGGCGCTGCGGCAGGCGCGACGGTCATCATCACCAACTACATCTCCAACCCCAGCGAATACTGGCTCCGCTCCGTCACCCTCGTCGGCTCGGACGGCACTACGGCTGCGCTTGGCGACCTCGCCCCCGGTGCCAGCACCTTTGCGACGACGACCATCACGAGCGATGCCGCAGGCCGCTACACCTACTCCGCGACCGTCACGGCCGCCGCGTTCGACTCCGACAATGTCGCCGCCTTTGCGTCACGTCCCAGCGTGTCGGCGTCCGACGTGGCCGTCGTCAAGTTCAGCGACGGCTCGTGCGTGGCAACCGTCATCGACGGCGTCGTCTCGAACGAGACGGCCGCTGGCTCGGCTCCGCCCGCGCCGGTGGACAAGGCCGACTACGGTGTCACGGAAATGTGGTTCTCCTGCGTGCCGACCTTCGCCGGCGAGACCTTCACGGTCAACGTCCGCGTTGCGAACGCGGGCGACGCCGACGGCGAGGGCGCCATCCTCGGGCTCTACCTCGTGAACACCGACCACGACGCAACGATAGCCCCGGCCGAGAAGAACTCGGCGGTGCGCACCGTCGAGCTTGGGCGGATTCCCGCCGGCCGGTCCCGCGTCTACTCCTTCGGCGGCCTTACGGCCCCCGACACGAACGGCGTCTGCCGCGTGATCGCCTACGCCGACATTGAAGGGGTCCAGTCCGAATACGGCAAGGGCGACAACCAGAACAACCTCACCTACGAGCTCTCGCAGGTCAATCTCCGAATCTCCGTCTCCGCCGAAGGCGTGACGCTGAAGTGGAGCAACGGCTGGGGGCAGAAGTACTCGATTCTCGGCAGCAACGACCTCGAGAACTGGGAGGCCGTTATCACGGACATTCCCTCCGCGCGTGACGAGTCCGGACTTGTCGAGAACACCTATACGGTGGGCTTCGACACGGGCTACAACTTCTTCAAGCTCCGCGTCGACCAGCGCTAGCCGCAAGGGGTTAGTCCTCTTCTAGTTGCGTTTTCGCGCATGATGCGTGGCTTGATCGGGCGCATCTGCGTTTTTCCCCCATGCGTTTTGAGATTGGAAACAACTAGAACAACTGGTAAAAACAACTTTGAGAGAGGT
>CAMPAF010000094.1 GCA_946631535.1 uncultured Verrucomicrobiota bacterium | reverse complement strand
CGGATACCGACACTGTGCGCGACTTCCTGAACGCCTTCGACAAGAACGGACTGCGTCGCTGGGAGAACCTGGTGACGGGCACGGCGACCAACCAGCTGCTGCTCAGCACGGTCACGGGATCGGCCGGTTCGTCCGTGATGCGACTGACGACCGGGTTCGACGATTCTAAATATGCGGATCTTGGGTACACGGTGCTGCACGACCTCCGCAAGCTGGACGCGGGCGCGTGGACCAGGATAGACGGGCCGAAGGCGGGCGGCAATCCCGACTTCGCCATCACGCTGCTCGACGGCGAAGGCCGTTCGGCGGGCGCGAGCGGCCTCTACCGCGTGACGACGCTTGTAGTGCCGAACCACGAACTGTCCATCACGAACGAGATTCCGTCCACGAACATCATCGGAGTGCTGGAGGTCGACAGCTCCATGGCGAACACCATGGCCGCCGTGCCGTTCACGGCCCTTGCGACCGCCCCTGCCGAGCCAGTTGACATGGCGGTGGCGGATTGGGTGCAGAAGGGCCTGCTCTCGGGAACCGTGCAGATTCGCGCGCTTGATGCCGCCGGCGGCTACGAGATGTGGCAACTCGCCGAGGAAGCCTGGACGGCATACACCACCACGCGCGCCACTGACGGAGGCTCCTCTTCCTCCGAGGCGGCCGATGCCTCCACGCGCCGGCTTGCGCGCGGCAACGCCGTGTGGCTGACGCGCGAGGACGTCTCGAAGCCGTTCTTCCTCATCGGACAGTATGCGGCGTCAGCGGTGACCATTACGATCGCCGAGGGTAATGGCACGAGCCTGACGCCCACGATGGTGACAAACCCGACGATGGAGCCGATGGCGATCAACGGGCTCGAGTGGAACGGTACGCCTAACACTGGCGACCAGATACTGATCCCGACGGAGGACGTGGTGCCAACCATCTTGACGTGGAACGGCTCCAATTGGGGCGCATCTGGGCTTGAGGAGTATCAGAAAAACAATGGTCGCACGGGGGTGAGGGTGGTACGCAAGACCGACCATGTGGTTCTGCCTGGCTGCGGTTTCTGGTACTACCGCAAGGCGAATGGCGGATTGAGCGTCACGTTCCCCGCCATGCCGTGTCCGTGAGTGGCGATGGAGAGTCAGGAAAACAAGGATAAGACAACGAGTCTTTTGAGGCGATGAAAGCGAAACTCCAGATTTCTGCGAGACGGGTGATGTCCATCTGCGTGATGGTTGCGGTGGTGTCTGTCGCGAAGGCGGCGGAGGAGGTCTTGTGGTGGCAGGTCCCGGACGACCCGGACGTGACGACCTTCCATGACGGCGTCAAGAAAGCGAGTGAGCTGGGGGCCGATGAGGCGCGCGTCATCGCGTCCGATGGAAGCTATCTCGTGATTCCGCCGCCGGACCAGGGGTCGCTGGCGATTCCCATGTCCGGCGGAGCATGGTATGCGCTGCTGCCGGATAGCCCTGAGCAACTCAGCTTCATGGTCGAGCTCGGGAACTGGGAGAACGACCAATGGGTAGGGATCGCGACATCGCAGTCTTACACGTATGCGCAACTGGCAAGCCACATTATTTATGACTGGGGCGGGCCGAACGCCAGGCCGGCAGAGTCTATATGGGTTGCGGGCGGCTATGTGGTTCCCGAGCCGTCGAGCGGGATACTGCTCCTGATCGGCGGCGGCTTGCTGGCTCTTAGGCGGAAGCGGCGGGAGTAGTGCGCGTGGACATGTCGCCCGAAAGCCATTCCTGGAAGGATTACGCGTGGGCGATTGCGCTCGGATGCGCGTTCGCCGTTCTGTCCTGGTGGTGGGGCAGCGCCGAAATCCCGCCGGACATGTGGGAGGATGTCGCCGTAGCGGCAGGGCTGCGTCCGCCTGTTGCCCCGTTCCCTGGCCTGTGGCACGGCTTCTCGTCGATCTTGTTCAATGTCGTTGGGCTTCGCGCAGGCCTGCGGGTGCTCCATGCGCTTGGGCCATTGTCGCTTGGGCTGGTGGCAACCGCCGTCTTCATGGTGTTCCACGAGTTGCTGCCGATGACGTTGCGCCTGTGCATGAAGCGCGTCGGATGGAGCCGGTTCATCGTCCGCCTCGTGCTGATGCAGGCTACCGTGTGCCTCGTGTGCGCGGAGCCGGTGTGGCGGGCGTGCAGGTTCTTCTCGCCGACCACGCTCCAGATCCTGCTTACGGTGGTCGCGGCTATCCTTTGCTGCCGCGCGTTCCGCCTCAAATCCGTCGTTCGGGTATACGTGGCGGCCGGCGTGTTGGGCATTCTTGCGGCGGAAACGCCGGTGGGACTCCTCGTGCCTCTGATTCTTGCTTCGGTGGTCTGGTGGAGAGGGATCGGCAGCTTGCCTAACCTTACGCCCAACCCGCTCGCGAATCCGCTCGTGCGTCTTATGGCGTTGCGCCGGATGACATACGCGTTCCTCGCAGGGTTCATTCCCGCGATCGTGGCCAACGCCGTGTTCTTTCTCTCCATGGACGGCATGGCGGCACATGGCTGGACCGGCGCGCAGTATGTGGTGCACGTGATAGCTCGCTACGGGCAGCTGCTCGTCTTCGCGGCGTCGCCGGTTGGATGGCTGTTCATCTTCGGTTTCGTCGGGGTGCCGCTGGTCCTTGCTTCCGTTCTCGTCGGCAAGGCGACGGACGAGGACAAGTTTCTGCCATACCGCTATGGCCTTTTCTTCGTGCTGGCAGGCGCGGTGGCGTTCCTGCAGCTTGCCGGCTGGAAGTCGTTCTGGTTCTGGGCGTGGACCTCCGTGCCGAACGTCAAGTCAGACTATCTGCTTTTTCAGTGTGCGCTCGGAAGCGCCGTGACGCTCATGTTCTCGCTTTGCGTGACCGGAGTCGAGATATACTTCCGCAACTACAGGCGCATCGCGGTTACGCGCTTCGAGGACGCGCTGGAGGATCCTGCGGCCGAGCCGGTGGCGAAGTCGTTCCGTCCCGTTGACCGCATTCGCAGGGTGCTGCTCCGGTGCGAGCCGTTCGTCCTTGTCGCGCTCGTGCTGCCGTTTCGGTGGCAACCGATGGCTGACGAGATGCGGTCGCTCGTGGGAGAGTTCGTGCGCCGGACGGCGGAGGAGTGCGGGAACGCCACGCGCCTTTTCACCGACGGCGCGATGGATGCCGGCGTCGAGGTGGCGGCGGCGATGCAGGGGAAGCTGCTCCGCACGCTCTCAATGATGTCTGGCGGCGAGCCGCGCGAGGTGTACATCCGCGAGAGGGACGCTCTCGACGCGGAGGACAGGGATCTCCTCGCGACGGGCGCGTCAGACGCGCTGCGCACATGGGTGCGATACAGGCCCGATCGGATGGCTGACGTGGCGATCCAGCTGGGGTTCGAGCTTTGGCGGCACGACAAGCTGCCCATGCCCGCCTGCGGCGGATTCGTAGCGCGTCCGGACGGTGGCTTGCCTTCGGAAACTGCCGCCGCCGGCGTCACGGCCGCGCATGCGCTTGCGAAGCGCATGCTTGCGCTTTACGTGGAAAGCGCGCCTATGGAGGTGCCAGATCGGGTCCTGAAGAGCCTCTTCCAGTTCGCGCAATGGCGCTTGGCACGCATGTGCCGAATGCGGGCGGACGCGTTCGACAAGGCAAAGAAGACCGACGAGGCGATGGCGGAGACCGAGCTGGCCGACCGGCTAGACACGAAGAACGAGGCGTACGCGCAGCTGCGGCGGCAGATGGACTGGGTCGGATTGCAGAAGGGCGCGCGCCTCACGCTGCGCGAAGGGCTCAAGCTCGGTCTCGACCGGGCCGACTTCCGCATGGCGCGCACGTACGCGCAGCAGGTGTTGGTGTCCAACCCTGACGATTCCGCCGCGAACTTCGCGATCGGCATGGGCTACTTCGTGGAGGAGCAGTACGGCCGCGCGGAAATCTACCTGAGGCGCAGCCTTGCAAGTCGCCCAGACGAACCGGCGGCGCTGAACAATCTCGCCATTGCGCTGATGCGTCAGGGGCGCTACGCGGAGGCGGAGACGAACGCGCTCCACGCACTGCGCGTCATGCCTGGGTCGAGCGCCGTGAAGAAGACGGTCGAAGCCATCCGCGAAAAGGCCAAGTCCGCGCTTCCGTCTCCTGCAGGCAAATGATAGAATAGTCTTCGGACAACCGAAAGGAACGATATGAAGATTGCGTTGACGATGGTGGCGGCAGTGGCGCCGCTGGTGATCGGCTTGGCGAAGGAGAAGCCCGGGAACGGAATGCCCGAGGCGGCGCGGCCCGAGGTGGCGGCGGCCGTGTCGGCCGCGGCGGCGAAGCCGCATCCGCGCCTCTTCGCGGACGCCGCCGGTTTCGAGAGTCTCAAGGAGCGGATTGGCAAGGAGGAGCTGCTGAAGGCAGGCGCGGAGCATGTGCGCGCGGTTGCCGACATGATGGTGCCATTGCCGCTGTCTGAGCGCATCAAGCAGGGCAAGCGGCTCCTTACCGTGAGCCGCACCGTCCTCTATCGCGTCGCGACGCTCGCCATGGCGTACCGCCTCTACGGCGACAAGGCGCACCTCGACCGCGCCGTCGCCGAGATGCGCGCCGTCTGCGCGTTCGAGGACTGGAACCCGTCGCACTTCCTCGACGTGGGCGAGATGTCCCTTGCCGTCGCCGTCGGCTACGACTGGCTCTACGCCGACCTCGACGAGGCGACGCGCAAGGAGATCGCCGCCGGGCTGCGCCGCTGCGGACTCGACGCTAGCCTGAAGCGGTTGGGCTGGATCCGCGCGCACAACAACTGGGGCCAGGTCTGCCACGCCGGCATCCTTTCCGCCGCGCTTGCGCTCGCGGAGGAGGACCCCGCCGACGCCGCCCGCTACGTCCAGCGGTGCATCGACATGCTGCCGATCTCGATGAAGGCGCTCGCCCCGAACGGCAACTACCCGGAGGGGCCCGGGTACTGGAGCTACGGCATGCACTTCAACGTGATTGCCATCGCGCTTCTCGAGGGCACGCTGGGAAGCGACTTCGGCCTTGCGTCGATGCCGGGCTTCCGCGAGGCAGGCTACTATCCAGACATCGTGACAGGACCGAGCGGGCAACCCTTCAACTATGCGGACGGCGGGGCCGGGAGGCGCGGCACCCACCCGGCGCTCTGGTGGTTCGCGAAGCGGTTCAAGTCACCGGACGTCTTGCGCTATCAGGAACTTGAGAACTTCAAGGCGTACGCCGCTCGGCGCGACAAGAGGATCACGACCCATGGGCATCGGCTTTTCCCTTTCGTGCTGTTCTGGATCGAGACGCCGCCGGCGTCTAGCGGTCCGTCGCGCCTGCCGCTCGTGTGGGACGGGCAGGGGCCTGTGCCGATCACGATCCAGCGTTCGAGCTGGAACGACGACGAGGCGCTGTTCGTTGGCCTGAAGGGCGGTAGCCCGTCTGGTCCGCACGGCCACATGGACGGCGGGTCGTTCGTGATGGACACGAAGGGCGTGCGCTGGGCGGTCGACATCGGCGCCGAGGGCTACTACGGCATAGAGAGCCGCGGCATGAACCTCTGGAGCTCCGCGCAGGATTCCGACCGCTGGAGAGTGTTCCGTCTCAGCACCTGGAGCCACAACGTTCCGATGATCGACGGCTGCCAGCAGCTGGTGAAGGGCGCGGCAAGGGTGACGGAGGTGAAGCGGGAAGGCGCCTCGTCCGAGGTGACGCTCGACCTTTCGTCCCTCTACACCAACGCCACCTCCGTCGTGCGCAAGGGCGCGATGGCGTCGGACGGCCGCCGCTATCTGCTGCGCGACACGTTCGCCGGCGTGCGGCCGGGCGCGCAGATCCGCTGGGCGATGATGACTTGCGCGGAGCCGACAGTGGACGGCGACAAGGTGACTCTGCGCCAGAACGGCAAGACGCTTACGCTCGCGCAGTGCGGCGCGCAGAAGGGCGAGTGGACGATCGGCGACGGCCAGGGCCCGAACGAGTGGGACAGCAAGAACCGCGGCTGCCGCCAGCTGCTGTTCACGGTCACGGCCACCGCCGAAGGCACCGCCGACATCGCGGTCAAGTTCAGCTTCT
Organism: uncultured Verrucomicrobiota bacterium; assembly: GCA_946631535.1. The sequence goes on along the minus strand of CAMPAF010000094.1, from coordinate 3,827 downwards.
GAGGCTCCTGGCCGCCCTTGCGGGGCGGGCGGCTGTGTGCTACAATAGCACCATCTCAAAACTACCATACCACACAGGCTACCGAACAGCTATGACCCTAGAAGAGCAAGTGAAGATTGTCGTCGACGCGCTGGCCGACAAGAAGGCCGAGGACGTCAGGACGTACGACGTGCGTGGCGTCTCCGGACTCTGCGACGTGTTCGTGGTGGCGACGGGCGTCGCCGCGCCGCACCTCAAGGGCCTCGTCGCCGGCGTGCAGCAGGCGATGAAGGCGGCGGGCGTGGCGTCGTTCCGCACGTCGGGCGACCCCGAGAGCGGCTGGATCGTGATCGACTACGTGGACGTGGTCGTCCACGTGTTCTCCCCCGAGGCGCGCGCGTATTATGCCCTTGAGAAGATATGGGATGGTGTCCCCGCATTCCCATAATCCCCCCTACCTTCTACCCTTTAACCTTTTAACCCTTTAACCTTTTAACCATCCATAGGAAGGTCTGACCAATGCACATGAAACAGTCTCTTTTTGCCGCCGGAATCGCGCTGGCGACCGTCGTGTTTGCCGAAGAGCTGGCCCCGTTCCCCACATGGGGCGAGCCGTACGCCGTCACGAAGGGGCCGCACGAGCATCTCTTCGCGAGCTACTTCGCGATCGACTCGTGGAGCCCGAACCACCGCTACGTGTCCGTCCTTGAGACCGACCTCAACGGTCGCCTCCCCGAGCCGAACGAGCGCTGCACGCTTGGCCTCGTGGACCTGCAGGACGGCAACAAGTTCATTCCCGTCACCACCACGGCGTGCTGGAACTTCCAGGAGGCCGCGATGGCGCACTGGATCGACGACGACACGCTTCTTTTCAACGACGTGCGCAACGGCAAGTTCGTGACGGTGATCATGAACTGGAAGACGAAGGCCGAGCGCATCCTGCCGCTTCCCGTGAGCGCCGTGAGCGAGGACCGCACGTGGGCCGTTTCGATCAACTACGCGCGCCTCTCCCTCACGCGTCCCGACTACGGCTACGCCGGTCCCGGACAGGACGCCCGCGAGGACGTGGAGTGGCCGGAGGACGACGGCCTGTGGGTGATGGACCTCAAGACCGGCGAGCACAAGCTCATCCTCTCGGTCGCGCAGGGCCGCAGCCTCATGCCCGCCACGCAGGCGGACCCGAAGAAGCCCGGCCACCCTCTCGCCTACTACTGCCACACGGTCATCCAGAAGGACAAGGTCGGCTCGCACATCTTCTTCCTCGCGCGCTCGGTCGACTGGTTCGACAAGAAGGTCCACAAGGCGTCGCGCTGGCACACGACGTCGTTCACCGTCCGCAAGGACGGCACGGAGCTGCGCCGCTGCTTCAAGGACGGCTGGGCCGGTTCGCACTTCAACTGGGCGCCGGACGGCAGCCCGAAGCTGCTCGTCACGGCGGCGTGGGACGGACACATCAAGGGCGAGTGGGGGCGCACGGCGTGGAGCCCCGTGGAGTTCACGGTCGGCGAGGAGGAGAAGGTGCGCCGCATCGGCGCGGGCGTGCTCGACTGGGACTGGCACTGCATCTATTCCCCCGACGGCAAGTTCATGAGCGGCGACACGTACTGGAACGGCAATTTCGAGCGCCCGTTCGTGCTCGTGCGCCTTGCCGACGGCATGACGATGCCGATGGGCGCGTTCTTCGTGCCCGAGGCGTACCGCCAGACCTACTGGCGCTGCGACCTCCACGCGCGCTACCGTCCCGACGGCAAGCAGATCGGCTTCAACTCCGTGCACGAGGGCAGCCGTCAGGTGTACATCCGCGACATCAAGTAGGCGCGAGGTACATAGCAAATGACGGCAAGAACGTTCTTGATCGGCCTCCTTGCCGCCATGGCGGCTTGCGTGGCGCAGGCAGCCGTGTTCAACGTGCGCGACTACGGCGCGAAGGGCGACGGCACATCCAAGGACACGGCCGCGGTGCAGAAGGCCGTCGACGCTGCAAGCGGGGCGGGCGGCGGCGAGGTGCTGCTTCCCAAGGGTACGTATCTTTGCGGCTCCGTGTTCCTGAAGAGCGGAGTCGACTTCCATCTCGCCGAGGGCGCGACGCTCAAGGGCAGTCCCGACCCAGCGGACTACAACGCGCTCGACGTCGCGCCGCAGAACTGGGGCAGGCTTGGCAGCGGCGACAACATAAGCGGCGGCCACCTCATCCTCTGCATCGAGCAGAAGAACGTCACGCTACGCGGGCCTGGCAAGGTGGACGGCAACGTGAAGGCGTTCCTCAAGATGCCCGACGGCTCGCATCCGGCGAACAAGCTCAAGATCCCGTGGCGGCCCGCGCAGATGGTGTGGTTCGTGGAGTCGCGAGACATCACGATCCGCGACATCGAGCTGGCAGATGCTCCGTACTGGAGCTGCTTCGTCTACGGCTGCGAGGACGTGACGGTGGACAACGCCTACATCCACACGGTTCGCCGGCCGCACACGTACAACGGCGACGGGCTGGACATCGACTCGTCGCGCCGCGTGCGCGTGACCGGCTGCCGCATCTTCACGGCCGACGACGCCATCACCATCCGTGCGGCGGGACAGAACCGCCTCAAGAACGACGGCCCATGCGCGGACGTGACGGTGTCCAACTGCACGTTCTCGTCAGACTGCAACGCCATACGCCTCGGCGTGGGCAACGGCCGCATCCGCGACTGCTCGTTCGCGGACATCAACATCGAGAACACGCGCTACGCCGTCAACGCCGTCGGCGCGTGGTCGCGTCCCGAACCGGGCGTTGACATCTCTAACGTGTCGTTCCGCGACATGACGATCGACGCGAAGGCGTTCTGCAAGTTCTACTACAAGCACGCGACGAAGAGCGTCTTCGACGGCATCACCTTTCGGCATGTGCGCGGGAAGGTGCGCGAGCGGTCGATCTTCGACGACACGCCCGCGCGTCCGTTCCGCAACCTGAAGTTCGAGGACGTGCTGATAGCGGGCGAGACGTCGCCGCGCGTCGTGCTTTCCGCGGATGCGGCGATGCCGAAGGACGTGCTGTACACGCGCGGCGGCGTGACCGATGCCGCCGGGCTGGTTGCCAAGAACGGGAAAGTCTGCCGTCTCGCGTGGGACGGCGCAGGCGAGAAGCCGGTGCTTGCGCTGGATTTCGGCGGACCGTCCGTGGGCGGGTACGCGGTCTTCTGCGTGAAGGAAGCGAAGGGGCGGCCCACGCTGCGCCTCGCCTACGCCAACCATCCTGACGGCCTGGGCGAGAAAGGATGCTTCTCGCGCGAGACAAGCGCGCGCTACCTGGGTCCCGATTTTGACATACCCGTCCTTCCCGGCAACATCAACCGGCACGAGATCTACTCCATCGGACGCACCGGCCTCTACGTGGCGCCGCTCATCCAGGGGCAGGAGCGCTACGTGCGCGTGCAGCTGGACACGCCGGGCGAGGTGGCGATCGAAGCGTTGGCGATCGTCAACGCGGACGTGTTCTCCTCAGAGCCGCGCCGCGGCTCGTTCCGCTGCTCCGACGACCGGCTGACGCGCCTTTGGGACATCAGCGTGTGGACGTGCCAGCTCGCGAGCTTCCCTAACCACGACGCATGGCGCATCGTCGCGGGGCGCCTTCTTCCGCGCAAGCTGGAGCAGGGCGAGGCCGATTGCTGGCGGCGGCAGCCTGCGGGGGCGGACGGCACGCTTCGCATCGACTACGAATTCGACGCGAACCCGCACTTCCCAGTCGGCAAGTTCGAGATACTCGTAGGCGAAGACCGCATCTCGGTGGCGCAGGACGCGACGAACGAGGTACGTCACCTGGAGGTGCCGGTGAAGAAGGGCGACCGCATCGGGCTTTCCGTGCCGAAGGAGTC
>CAMPAF010000093.1 GCA_946631535.1 uncultured Verrucomicrobiota bacterium | reverse complement strand
CGCGGCGGCACGCTGATGATGAAGGGCGAGCGCAAGTTCATCCGCTGGCAGGACCATCCCGCCACGCGCGACCTGCCCGTCACGCTCCCGCGCGTGAAGAACCATCACTGGGAGTTCGCCGAGGCGGTGCGCGGCGGCGCAAAGCCGTTCTCGCACATCGACCATTCCGTGCCGCTCACGGAGGCCGTCCTCCTCGGCTGCATCTCGCAGCGCGTGGCCGGCAAGCTCGACTGGGATGCCGCACAGGGCCGCTTCTCAAACAGCGACGAGGCCAACGCCCTTCTCGCACCATATGTCCGTCCCGGCTGGGAAATCGGCTGACGGCTCAGGTACAAAAAAGGCGACATGGGAATGCGCAGGTCTGTGCTCACTATCGGCTTTCTTGCTTTTTGCTGTGCAACCGGTCTGAGGGCCGAGACGCCGGACAAGTTCATCCGCTACGTGGAGGCCACGGGCCAGCAGGCGGTTGACACGGGCATCGTCGGCCGGTACGGCATGAGGGCCGAGATGCAGGTGGAGTGGATGGCCGTGGGCGGCGACACCGCGTTTCTCGACGCGCGCGGCGACGACGGGACGTCCGATAACAACACGCGCGTCATGTTCTGCCACAACGGCGGGGCGGCGCCCGTCGGCATGGCCCGTCCTGCTCGAAAGCGGACTTGCCGCGCTGTGGGATTCGGTGAGCAAGCAGGTGTTCCTGCCGAGCGCGCCGTTCAGCGCGATGGGGCCGGTCAGCGGCGAGTTCGAGATTAGGAGCGGCACGACGATCCTCATTCGGTAGTTTCTTGCTCTGACGAATGAACGTTTCGCGTAGATGGTTTATCGGCGGGATGGCCGCCACGATGGGTTCCGCGCGCGTCCTGCGCGCGGCGCCTGGGCTGCTTTCGGGCGGCACGCCGAACCTCGTGCTCGGCATCGTCACGGACATCCATCTCTCGATCGCCCGCTCGAACGGCGCGTTCGTGTTCGGCGGGGAGGCGACGTTTCGCAGCACGCTGGAGTGGTTCCGCGACAGGGGCGTCGACGGGGTCGTGATCTGCGGGGACATGGCCGACAACGGGCTGGTCGAGGAGCTTCAGGCCGTGGCCCGGGTGTGGTACGAGGTGTTTCCGAACGACCTCGCGCCGGACGGGCATCGCGTGGAACGCCTGTTCGTCTACGGCAACCATGACTTCGAGGGCTACACGTACGGCACCGCGCGGAACCTGTTCGGCGACGGCGCCTACGACCACTCCATCAACAAGGACCTCGCCGCGGCCTGGCAGAGCTGCTTCAACGAGGCGTACGCGCCGGTGTGGCGCAAGGAAGTGAAGGGCCACTCGTTCGTGGGCGCGCACTGGATCGCGGACCATTGCCGCGGGTGGAACGAAGTGGGCGTGCCGCAGATGCCGGACTGGTTCGCCGCGAACGGCGCGACGCTCGATCCGTCCAAGCCGTTCTTCTACATCCAGCATCCGCCGCCCAAGGACACGTGCCACTGCGACTGGGTGTGGGGGCACGACAACGGCGCCTCCACGGCCGCGCTCTCGCCCTACCCGAACGCGGTGGCGCTTTCGGGTCACTCGCACGCGTCCCTCAACGACGAGCGCGCGATCTGGCAGGGCGCGTTCACCTCGATAGGCGCCGCGTCGCTGAAGTACATCGGGCTGGAGTATGGCGACGTTGCGCCGTTCGGGCGCGAGAACGACCTGCCCATCTCGTCCCAGCGCGGCGAAGACCCATACAAGATCATGAAGAAGATGCCCGCCGGCGACAGGGACGGGCACCAGGGCCTCCTCGCGCGCGTCTTCGACGACCGCATCGCGTTCGAGCGCGTCGACTGCGCGGACTTCACGAGCCTGGGCGACGACTGGGTGGTGCCCATGCCGCTCGCGGACCCGCCGCCGTTCGCATACGTGGCGCGGGCGGCGACGAGCCTCGTCCCCGAGTTCCCGGACGGTGCCGCGCTCCAGGTCCGCCTGACGACGGGCACGAACCGCGGCGGCGGCAGCGTGCAGGCCGTCGAGCAGTCCGTCCTGGAGGTGACCATCCCGGCGGCTCTCCGCGCCGGCTGCGGAAGGGCGCTCGACTACGCGCTGAAGATCACCGACGGCTCGGGCATCCGCGACGACCGGTACGTGTTCGCGGAGAAGTTCTTCCGCTCGACCGCGAGTGGCGCGGCGAACGTCCCGACCGTCTGCAAGCTGCCGGTCAGCCGCCTGGGCGCGTCGGGGCCGATCCACATCGAGGTGACGCCGCGCAACAGCTTCGGCCGCGCGGGCGCGCCGATCTCAACGGACTTCGAGCTCCCCGCCGTTCCCTTCAGGTACGTGGAGTACGTGGAATCGACGGGCACGCAGTACGTCAACACGGGCGTCAGGGGCCGGTGCAACACGCGCGCGGACATGCGCATCAAGTGCCTCAGCACGAATGACGTCTCCTTCCTCAGCTCGCGCACGGACAGCAACAACACGCGTTTCCTCCTGTGCAGCACGCTGCCCCAATACTACATGGGGCACCGCTCGTACACGGCGTCGAGGGACAAGTCCAACCTCTCGTGCCTCACCGACACGGAATCCGACCACGTCATCAGCAGCATCACCCACGACGGCACGAACGTCTCCTATTCGATGTTGGTCAACGGCACGACGATCATCGACCAGACGCGCGCGGAAGAGGCGTTGGACACGGGCCTCAACATGTACCTCTTCGCGCAGAACAAGGGCGGCTCGGCGACGCTCCATTCCAAGGTCCGGTGCTACGGCGTGAAGATCTGGCAGGACGGCGTGCTCGTGCGCGACTTCAGGCCCTGCGTGAGGGGCGGCAAGGCGGGACTGTTCGACGAGGTGTCGAGGAGCTTCTTCTTCGCGTATGGCGGCGACCTGCTCCCGCCCGTCGAGACGCCGGACGCCTTCGTGCAGTACGTGGAGTCCAACGGCACGCAGTACGTGGACACCGGCATCAAGGGCCGGTGCAACACGAAGGCGGACATGACCCTGCGGCTGATGAAGGTGGCCGACACGACCTTCCTCGGCGCGCGCAACGACAACGGCAACACGCGCTTTCTCCTGTGCCACGGCAACAGCCAGGGCCTGGTCTGCACAGGGCACGTCTCGTTCGACTGGGGAGACAAGCATCTCTCCACCAGCCACCCCGACCGCCTTGTCGGCAGCATCATGCACGACGGGACGCAGGCGACGATTTTGGCGACGCTCAACGGCCAGACATCCGTTTCCACAAGCCGGGAGCAGGCGGCGCTCGACACGGGGCTCAACATGTACCTGTTCGCGGCGAACATGTCGGGGACCGCGACCTACAGAGCATCCATCCGATGCTACGCCACCCGCATCTGGCAGGACGGCGTCCTCGTGCGGGACTTCTGGCCGTGCGTGAAGGGCGGCATCGCCGGGCTGTACGACAAGGTCTCGGGCCGGATCTTCCAACCGGGCAGCGGCGCGCTGGCCGCCGGTCCTGTCACCGCGCGGAAGGCGGAGGTCGCCAAGTTCGTCCCGTACGTGGAATCGACGGGCGCGCAGTTCGTCGACACCGGCGTGATGGGCCGGGCCGGGACGCGCTGCGAGGCGGCGTTCGGCATGACGGAAGTGGCGGGCGACGGCAACTACGGCGTCCTTTCCATGCGGCACAACACCAACTACCAGTATGGCGACACGTACAGATGGTTCGACCTGCTGAGCGTGTACAACGGAAAGCTGGACTGCCAGTACGGAACATGGCGCGACAACAGCGCGCTGGTTCTTCCGGCGGGTCGTGTCATCACGGCGGCGAGCAAGCTCTGGGAGGGAAGTCAGGAGTTTGCCGTGGACGGCGAACGGATCCGGAGCGCGTCCAACGCCCATGCGTACGACATGGGTTTCAGCCTCTACGCCTTCGGTCGGAACCGCGACTACAGCGCGACGGACGTGAACTTCAGCAGCCTCCGACTCTACTCGATGAAGATCTGGCAGGGCGAGGCGGACGGATCGAACGAGACGCTCGTGCGCGACTTCAGGCCGTGCATCACGGCCGACGGCGAGGCGGGCCTCTACGACGAGGTGTCCGGCATGGTGTACGTCTCCGCCAGCGGAACCAGCCTGCTGCCGTCGGGCGGCCTGACGGTCAAGATCCGCTGACGGTTTAGGATGGGCGCATCTCCGTAATTCACCCATGCGTATTGAGTTTTGGAAACAACCAGAACAACTTTCAAAAACAACTTTGTCCTACGGGCATACCTTGAACGTTCTCACTCTCGGAATCGTTATAGCCTAAGGATCGACAAATGGGCGCGGGCGAGTTAGCCCGCGCGCCAATGATAAGTTGTTTTTCGGTTGTTCAAGTTGTTTTCATTGCAAAGGGGGGCTCGGTGAAAAACAGAGATGCGCCCGTTTAGGATTGGTGCTTGACGGGGCCAATCGTGTGATGTATAATTTGAATCACTTTGAACTAGAAAGGTGATTCATCATGACGACCTTCACAATCCATACCGACGAGAAGATGGCGGATGCCATCCGCCAGGGTGCGGCCGAGGCTGGCAAGAGCATCAACAAGTTCATCCAGGATGCCCTTGGCGGGGCGCTCGGTCTTTTCAAGCGCAAGGAACGACCGTTGCCGGACTTCTTCGACATAGGCACGCCATTGTCGAAGGAAGCCGCCGACGAATTACGGTCGGTACAGAAAGAATTTGACGTGATTGATGAGGAGATGTGGAAATGACGCAAGTTGTCTTTGACACGAATTTGCTCATCAATCTGTTGTCTGGTAAGTTCAAGTTACCGGAGTCATTTCGCAAATATGATCGCATTCTGATACCGGCGATTGTCATCGGCGAATATCAGGCTGGCATATTCGATACGCGGGAAGGGCGGGAGAACGCGGCGAAACTCGTAGAATACCTTGGGCGTCTGACGGTTGAAGCCGTTCCCATCACAACTAGGACAGCGGAAAAGTATGCATTGATATTCAAGACACTTCGCGCGCAGGGGCATCCGATTCCGCAGAACGACATGTGGATTGCCGCTTCCGCACTTGAAAACGGCGCCGACCTCGCGACAACGGACGCGCATTTCCGCTTCATTCCGATGTTGACTGTCATCGTCCCCGATGCCGACACGTGATTCTCGCGCGAAATGAAAAAGAGCCGTTTTCGTCCACTTGCGGAATGAGGGGAGTTATGGTATCATATCACCAACCTTAGAAAAGGTATGGCGGCATGATGTTTTGCCATTAAAGAGGACGAGACGATGAAAACGAGCAAATTGTGTGTTCTGGGCGGCGTGTTCGCGGCCTGCCTGGCGGCGGGCGCGGAGACGCCGGACAAGTTCATCCAATACGTGGAGGCCACGGGCCGGCAGGCCGTGGACACCGGCGTGCGTGGACGCTACGGGACGCGGATGGAGGCGGAGATCGAGTGGACGGCGCTTGCCGACTCGGCAATCCTCGACGCGCGCACGAGCGCGGACACGGACAGCCGCATCTACCTCGGGCACTGCGGAGTCAGCGCGAATATCTCGGTGGCCTACGGCCTCAACCACTGGGCGACTCGCGGGTCAGGAGGCAACAAGCGGAGCTGCTTGTGGCAGACGGGGCGAAAGTACAAGATGGAGACGGATCTCGCCGTGACAAACCAAATCGTGACGACGGAGACCGTTGTCACGAACCTCGTCGAGAATCCCGAGACCGGCGAGACCAGCGAGGTCGAGGAGACGGTGACGACGACGACGACGAATCAGATCTGCAAAGCCTCATGCACGGTTGACGGGATCGCCCTCGATCTTCCGCAGTCCGTCTACAGCCTGATTGACACGGGAACGAACCTCTACATGTTCGCCTGCAACATCCAGGGAACGCCGCACTGGATGGCGAAGGCCCGGTGCTACGGAATGAAGATCTGGCTGGACGGCGTGCTCGTGCGCAGCTTCAGGCCGTGCATGAAGGACGGGCGCGTGGGCCTGTACGATTACGTTTCCGAGACGATCTTCTACTCCAACACGGGCACGGATCTCGTCTACGACGCCCACGAGGACGTGCCGGACGAGTTCGTCGAGTACGTGGAGGCCCGCGGCAACACCTACGTGGACACGGAGGTGATCGGGCGGTCGGGCACGCGCTGCGAGGCCGATCTGGAATGGCTGGCGGTGAACGGGGACTACGGCTTCCTAGACGCGCGCGGGACGTATGGCGGGGACGACCGCGTGATGCTGATCCATACCCACAACGCCGGCATGGCCGTTGCGTACGGTACGTTCAAGGGCAACTACGGCCACACGTATTCCACGGGTACGCGCTACACGGTCGCGAGCGAACTGAAGGCGGGCAACCAGACGCTCGTCGTGAACGGCGAGACGGTCTATTCGGCCGCCGATCCGGCCACCTACGATACGGGAAGGAGCCTCTACCTCTTCGGCAACAACCGGGGAGGCGCCGTGGAAAACCGGTGCAGCGCGCGGCTTTACGGGCTGAAGATCTGGCAGGACGGCGCGCTCGTGCGCGACTTCCGCCCGTGCCGCAAGCGCGGCGTGCCCGCGCTCTACGACGACGTGGATAAACGCATCTTCTATGCGGCGCAGAAACGCCTGACGTCGCCGAGCGACTTTACGGCGGAGGGACTGCCTGAGTATTTCGTGGACTATCTGACCGCGAACGGAACCGTTTGCCTCGACACGGGCGTGCGCGCACGCGCCGGAACGCGCGCGGCGGGGGAGATGGCCTGGACGCGCGTGAGGGATTGGAATCAAGAAGTGAACGTCTACCTCGAGGATGTGAACATGCGGTATGAGCGGACGTATCTGGGCGCGGTCAACGGCGAATCGCGGTTCTACATGATCCACGAGGCCGGAGTAAAGTCAGTCTGGTCCGGCTACGGAGACCAGCGCACCTACCCGTCGTCCGTGACGACCAACATGGTGGAGGAGGTGGTCGACAACGGCGACGGCACGGCGACCACCAACAACGTCGAGCAGGTCGTGACGAACAATATCGAATGGGTGTCCGGGCGCAAGTATGCGTTTGACATCTCTTACGCCGTCGGCTCGCAGACGATCGACCTCGACGGCGAACGCATCTTGGCGAAGGACAGCGGCGCTTCCGTAGACGCCGGCTGCAATCTTGCTCTCTTCGCCTGCAACAACAACGGGACGCCGCAGTACGAGGCGCCGGCCCGCTGCTACGGTCTGAAGCTGTGGCAGGACGGCGCGCTGGTGCGCGACTTCAGGCCGTGCGTGAAGGACGGAAAGGCGCTGCTCTGGGACGACGTGACGAAGACGCTCTACCGTCCGGTGCCGGACATCCCGGCGGCGGGCAACGTCGGCGACCGTCTGCCGCAGGTGTTGACCGGCAACGAGAGGCCGGACGTCTATGTGGAGTACGTCGAGAGCGACAAGACGCTCTTCGTCGACACCGGCGTCATCGGGCGATCCGGCACGACGGCCGAGTTCGAGATGCAGTGGCTGGCCGGGAGCGACGACACCTTCATCGGGTCGCGGATCAGCGAAAGCGGCTCGCAGCGCGATTCGCGCTACTTCCTCTGGCACTGGGCAAGCGATGCCTTCTCATACGGGTACGGCACGTTCCTCTACCCGAAGAACGGCGATCCGACCGTTGCCGGGTCGAGGGATGCGATTGCCGAGAAAATCCCTGCACAGCGCAACTACACCTACCACGTGCGCAGCTCGCTCAACGCCGGTTCGCAGGCGATCGAAGTCAACGGCACTACGATCGTGAACCGGACGGACGCGCGCAACCTCGATACCGGATACCCTCTCTACATCTTCGCCTGCAACGTCGGCGGGACCATGAAATATCCCAGCGCCGCGCGCCTCTACTGGCTGAAGCTCTGGCAGGACGGGAAGCTCGTGCGGAACTTCCGCCCTGTGCGTCTCGACAACAACCAGGCCGCGCTCTGGGACTCGGTCACCAAGCAGATATTCCTTCCCAGCAAGCCGTTCTCGGCGGTTGGTCCGCGCGGCGAAAAAGTGGGCGCGGACCGCGGCACGGTTATCGTCATTCGGTAGTTATGGAGAGCCGCCATCCTGGCGGCGCATGAAGGAAAGAACAAAAGGATGCAGATCAACAGACGTCACTTCATCGGTGGCATGGCGGCGGCAGGGGCGGGATCGCTCCTGGGCGTGCCCGCGCACGGACGCGTGGCGCGCATCGGGCTGATGACGGACACGCACGTGGGCACCACGATGGAGAGCTGCGCGCGCGTGCGTGCCGCGTTGGAGCTGTTCAAGAAGAAGGGCGTTGAGATGGTGGTGAACTGCGGCGACATCGCCGACCGCCATTACCCCGACGGCTACCGCTGCTACCGCAAGACCGTCAACGAGGTCTATCCCGACCCCGCGTCGCGTCCGATCGAGCGGTTCGTCTACGCCTTCCACGACGTGTGCGACTACCGTCCCGGCAGCGGCTGGAGCGTGGCGCGCGACGCGGCGCCGGCGTTCGAGGACGTCCATCGTCTCCTGGAGGCGCCGAACACGCACACCGACTCGCTCGAGTGGAAGGGGATGGCGTTCCTCAACTTCCCGCAGTCGACGGGCATGAAGGGCTTCCTCTCATGGGACGACTACGAGGCGGCCGTGCGCCGCGCGTGCGAGACGCATCCCGGCAAGCCCGTGTTCGTGTTCGACCACCTGCCGCCCGCCGGCACCACGTTCCACAGCCGCCAGTGGGGCAGCGACGCCTGCCGCCGCGTGCTGAACAAGTACCCGCAGGTGGTGTCGATCTCCGGACACGTCCACGGCTCGCTCGCGAGCGAGCGCCAGATCTGGCAGGGCGAGTTCACGGCGGTGAACGTGGGGTGTCTCCAGACGTGGGGCGGGTTCGCGCCCGGCTCCACGCCGCCGCCGCAGGCGAAGCAGAACTTCGGCGCGCTCGTGATGGACATCTATTCGGACCGTCTCGTGTTCTACCGCTACGACGTGCGCGACGGCTCGGAGTTCGGCGCGCCGTGGGTGGTGCCCCTGCCGTTCGCGGCGCAGTCCGCGCCGTTCGTGCCGGCGCGCGCCGCCGCGCGCGTGGAGCGCCTGCCGGCGTTCGCGGCGGACGCGGCGGTCGCCGTGACGCCTGTCAGCGGCGGCTATGCCGTGGAGTTCCCCGAGGCCACGGCCCCCGACCCGTTCATGTATCGCATCCGCTGCGAGCGGAAGGGCGCGTCCGGCGCGTGGGAGGCCTTCTCGGAAGACGACATCTTCAGCGAGTTCTGGAAGGCGAAGACCGACCGCACGGGCAAGGCGCGCCACGTGCTCGCGAGCGGCTTCTTCACGCCGGGCGAGACGTACCGCGTCTCGGTGGCGCCGCTCGACTACTTCTACCGCGCCTCGCGCGCGATCGCGTCCATGTTCACGGCCTCGCACGCCGCCGAGACGGTGTGGACGCTCGACGATCCGATGCACGCGCTGCGCTTCACCGAGCATGGCAATCCGGTGGGTCTCACCACGGGCGGCAGGTTCGCGCCGCCTTCGGGACAGGGTACGCTGTGGCTCCCGGAGAACGCCTTCGCGAAGCTGCCGGGCGGCGTGCGCTATCAACTCGTGCTCGACCTCGACGCGAGCCAGCCGGACGGCGAGTGGTGCGCGTGGCGGATCGGCCTGCACACGCGCGAAGGCGCGAAGCTCGGCGGCGACATCCAGACCGTTCCCGGAGCGCCGGGAACGCTGCGGTACGTCTTTGCGTTCACCGTGCCGGCCGGCGGCCTCGATAGCGCCAAGCTCGTGTTCAACTACGTGAGCCCAGGGGCGAGCCTCCGCATCGAGCGCTGCATGGTTTTAACCTAAAAGCCTCGGTTGTATGTCCAGGGCTGACGCACTAAAAAATCCGACGTTCCCCCCTCGTTGGATTTCTCTTGG
>CAMPAF010000092.1 GCA_946631535.1 uncultured Verrucomicrobiota bacterium | reverse complement strand
GGCGTGGCGCGCTACTGCCAGGCCGGCATCCACCTCTCGCGCGAGGACTACTTCTACTACGCCTCGCTCCTCGGCATCAACCGCGCCGTCAGCTGGCTCTGGCGCCAGCCGCAGACGGATCGTCGCAACTTCACCTACTCCGGCACGTCGCAGGGCGGCGGCTTCGGTTTCATGCTCACCGGCCTCAACGGACGCTTCACGAAGAGCTGCATCTTCGTGCCGGCCATCACCGACCTGCTCGGCTCGCGCCACGAGAACCGCCAGAGCGGCTGGCCGCGCATCATCGAGGCGCAGAAGCCCGAGAACCGCGCCGCCGCCGAGAAGAACGCGCCGTACTTCGACGGCGCCAACTTCGCCGCGCGGATCTCGTGCCCCGTGCGCGTGGTCGTGGGCTTCGCGGACTGCGTCTGCGCCCCGGCGGGCGTCTACGCCGCATACAACCTCATACCCTCGAAGGACAAGAAGATAATCCACGGCATCGGTATGGGACATCGCGCCTATCCGCAGTTCTACAACGAGCTCGGCAAGTGGCAGAGCGAGCCGGCCGGGGGCGTGCGTTACTTCTCGACCGCCGGCGACGACGCGGCGGACGGCCTCACGCCCGCCACGGCCTGGCGCACGCTGGAGAAGCTCGCCAAGGATCTCCCCGCCGGCGGCGAGGCGCGTCTGCGCCGGGGTGACGTGTTCTACGGGCGGGTGAACCTCAAGTCCGGACCCGACGCGGCGCATTCGACCGTGCTCTCCGCGTACGGCGAGGGCGCGGCTCCCGAAATCTGCGCCTACAAGATTGCGAAGGCCGACGCCTGGGCCTTCACCGGCACCAACAACCTCTGGCGCATCGACCTCGCCGACGACTCGAAATTCGACGGCAACCATGCGACGAAAGACGGCAACGTGGGATTCCTAAAGGTCGACGGCCGCATCTTCGGGCGCAAGATTTTCGCCAAGAGCGGGAAGTTTCCCGAGCGGCAGTGGGATTTCATGGACGACCATCGTTTTCTCACCGTGTGGAGCGCGGAAAATCCGGCATGCCTGGCCAAGGACATCCGCATCGCGCCCAACATGGGCGTGATTCCGTTCAAGAGGCACGTCGAGGTGCGCGACGTGGTCGTGCGCGGCACGGGCGGGCACGGCTCCAACGGCGTCGGCTTCGACGTGCGTTTCTTCGACTGCGGGTTCTACGAGATCGGAGGTTCGCATCTGCGCGGCCACGGGAGCGGCACCACGCGCTACGGCAACGGCGTGGAGTGCTGGGCCGGAACAAGCGACGTGCAGGTGCGCCGCTGTGCGTTCTCGGACATCTACGACGTCGGCTTCACCATGCAGGGGCCCAACCCGTCCCGCTCGTGGGAGAACACGCATGTCACCGACTGCACGTTCACGCGTTGCACGCAGTGCTACGAACTGTGGGCGACGAAGTGCCGTCCGGGCATCGGCATGAAGGGCTGCACCTTCCTGCGCAACCGGTGCGTCGACACCGCGCGCGGCTGGGCGTACGACGTGCGTCCCGACAAGGCCAACGCCACTCCGCTCCTGATGTACAACATGCAGACGGAGATATGCGACATCCTCGTGAAGGACAACGTGTTCGTCAACTCGCGTGGCACGCTCATCTTCAAGTCGGGCGGGCTCGCCGACCTGCCGGAATCCTATCGTATCATTGACAACACTATCGTCGGGCCGCTGGACCGTCCCCTCGCCTACTGCGTGGGCAAGGGCAAGACCGCCGCCGAGGCCGCGCGCGAGAAGACCATCCGTGCCGCCAACACCTTTCTCGCCAACGAGCGCTAGTGCCTTAATTTCAACAGGAGAAAACATGAAGAAGACAATCGTGATGCTTTCGGCGCTGTCCTGCGCTGCGCTTTTCGGAGACGTGCTGACGCCGGCGGCGCCTGGCGACGTCAAGGTGCTTGGGCGTCCGGGCGAGCTGTTTCAGGCGTCGCTCAACTGCCGCGTGTTCTCGGAGTACGCGCAGGGGCCTGTCTACGACGAGGCGGAGAACGCCTTCGCCACGCACTGGGACGACTCGAACGGCCGTACTGGCTGGCAGAACGAGTACTGGGGAAAGACGATGCTCTGCTACGCGGGGGCTGTCCGCTACACGCGCGATGCGAAGCTTGCCGCCTGGTGCGTGAAGAAGGCCCACCACCTCATCGACACGTACCAGCACCCCGACGGCTACCTCTCCACGTACGGCAACCAGGACCTGCTGCGCAAGAATCCAGACTCGCCAGACTACGAGAAGCACTGGTGCTTCAACATCTGGGGTCAGAAGTACACGATGTGGGCGCTCGTCGAGCTGTACCGCGCGACGGGCGACAAGAAGTGCCTCAAGGCCGCGGAGAAGATGATGGACCAGCTCATCTCCCAGATGAAGCGCCTGAACGTCACGATCGACAAGACCGGCTCCTGGGCCGGCATCTCGTCTATGTCCATCCTGCGTCCGCTGATCGAGCTGTACATCGAGGTGCCGAAGCCGGAGTACAAGGCGCTGGCCGACCACATCGTGAAGGTGACGGACGTGCGCGAAGGCAACAAGCCGGACGTGAACCTCATCTACGACGCGCTTTCTGACCGCCCCGTCGTCTCGTGGTTCCACAAGCCGATGTTCCTCTCCAAAGCGTACGAGCTGCAGAGCTTCTTCGAGGGCGTCGCCGCCTACCACCGCCTCACTGGCGACGCGCGCACCCTGGCCGCGGCCGAGGCGTTCTGGGGGCATCTCTTCCGCGAGGAGCTAAACCCGATGCGGTCCGCAAGCTACTTCGACCACTTCCTCTACGCGAAGCACCACGTCAACGGCATGACTGAGCTCTGCGACGTCACGCACTGGATCCGCCTCAACCGCGAGCTGTGGAAGCTGACGGGCGAGACGAAGTACCTCGACTGCATAGAGGAGGCGTTCTACAACGCCTTCCTGGCGGGCGTCACGCCGGACGGCGCGTGGGGCGCGCACATCATCCGCTCGCACGGCACGCGCCACCTTACGGCACCTGCGCAGACAGGCATGAAGCTACACCAGTGTTGCCCCGACAACATGCTCCGCACGTTCTACGACTGGGCCGACACGGTGGCGGACGTCGCGAAGGACGGCGCCTGGGAGGTGAACCTCTATTCTGACGCGGACATCGTCCTCCCCGGCGCGCGGATGGAGCTGCGCGGAAACTATCCGGTGTCCGAGACGTTCCGCCTGCGCGTCGCGGCGGAGAAGGGCGGCAAGCTGCGCCTGCGCGTGCCGTACTGGGCGAGAGAGATGACCGTGGACGGGAAGTCGCTCAAGCCTGCGGCGGGGAGGATCGAGCTTCCCGTCGCGTCGGGCGAACATACCTTCGACCTTGTCCTCAAGATGCCGCCGCGCGAGATCGATTCGGAAGCGCCCGATTTCGAGGACATCGACACGGTGACCGAGCTCGACACGATGAAGCCAGAGGGCTACACGAAGCGGTTCATGAGCTGGTACACGCCCGAGATGAAGGGACTCGAGCGCAGGACCGCCGCGGCGCAGATCATGCGCGGCCCGCTCGTCCTGGCGAAAGGCCGCGCGGTCGGCACCTCGCGAACGGAGACGCTCGAGTTCAACACGATCAACAAGCAGCCGGGCTGGAAGCTTTCGCTAGCGCCGCAGAAGCGGAGCGCGAAGAACGCCGGCGTATGGGGCGCTTGGGTCCTCACTCTGGAGAAGGAAGTGAAAGGCAAGGGGCCCGAAACGAAGACGATCCCGGTGGCCGACTACTGGTCGGTCTCATGCATGGACGACTCCGAGAACTGGTTCTCTCTCTGGTTCTGATGGCATTGCACTGCAAGACAACGAACAAGAAATGAAAATGAAGAAGATCATCGCCACCGCGGCCGCGGTTCTGTCCGCAGCCGCCTTCGCCGAGCTTTCGGCGGACTTTTCATCGGATATCGGGCCGGTGCGCCCGGAAATCCATTCCTCCGGCTTCGGCCCCACAATCTGTTCGCAGACGGCGCAGGACCTCGAGGACGTGAAGTCGATGGGGTTCAAGTTCGCCCGCACGCACGACTGGGCGCTCGTGAACAGCAACCAGCGCGTGTGCGACTACTTCCACATCTTCCCGCTGATGCACCTCGACGCGAAGGACCCGAAGAACTACCACTTCGGCCCGACGGACTACCTCCTGAAGCGCACGCGGGAGGAGGCCGGCCTCGACATCTTCTTCCGTCTCGGCACGTCGATCGAGCACTCGGGGGCCAAGGTGCACTTCAACTCCCTCATCCCCGAGGACTTCGAGAAGGTCGCGGAGATCTTCGCCGCCACGGTGCGCCACTACAACCGCGGCTGGGCCAACGGGTACAACTGGAACATCAAGTACTGGGAGATCTGGAACGAGCCGGAGGGCATCCAGAACATGTGGGCGCCTCCCGAGGGGGCGGCCGGCAAGGACGGCAACTGGACGTCCGACCAGCGCAAGGCGTGCCGCGACAAGTTCGTGAAGTTCTTCGTGATCGTCCTGAAGAAGCTCAAGGGCGAGTTCGGCGACGAGATCAAGGTCGGCGGTCCGGCGCTGTGCGGATACAACACCATCTGGTTCAACGAACTGCTCACCGCCTGCCGCGAGGCCGGGGTCGCCCCGGACTTCATCTCGTGGCACGGCTACGCCCGCGACCCGATGCAGTACGCCCGACAGGCGGAGCAGGGACGCAAGCTCTGCGATTCCTACGGCTTCCCCAAGTGCGAACTCATCCTGAACGAGTGGCACTACTTCGGCGAAAACTACAATTGGACCGAGATGCAGCGCTGCTCCGATCCGCTTGTCAAGGCGCGCATCTGGGAAGGGCCGGACAGCCACAACGGCATCCGCAGCGCGTGCTTCACGCTGTCGGCGCTCGCGAACCTCGAGCGGTCGAAGATGACGCAGGCGTACTACTACGGCTGCCGCCACACAGGGGCGTGGGGATTCAAGGACGAGCTTCAGAAGAAGTACAAGGTGTTCTACGCGCTCAAGCTGTTCGGCGACATCGTCAAGAACTACTCGACGATCTGCGCGAGCGAGTCCGACGGCACGGTCACGCTCTTCCCGGTGAAGGGGTCCGACGGACGCATCGGCCTGCTCGTGTCCGATTACGGCGGCGCGTCCCGGCAGATCTCCGTCAACGTGAAGGGGCTGCCCAAGGACGCGAAGGCGACCTGCACGCTGCTTGACTACCGGCACGACCTCACGCCGCATGACGTTTCCTTTGCGAACGGCAAGCTGAAATTGGTCAAGCCCGATTTCCAATCGGCCGCCTTCTTCGTGGAATTCAGCAAGTAGGTGGTACGGCCATGAAAACAAAAGTGATTCTCTCTTCGGTTTCGTTGATGCTTCTTCCGGCGGCCACGCCGTGCTTCGCCGCGATTGAACCCATTTCGCCCGGTAGCGGCGAGATGGTCGCGCTCGTCCCGGATGCGCAGAAGAAGGCGATGTCCCTGCCGACGCTTGACGAGCGGCTGAAGCTCTTTGCTAAGGACAAGGCGTCCGGCAAGGTCCTTCGCCACGACCCGTTCTGGCGCAAGTCGAAGCCGCTTGAGCTGAAGTGGCGCGCGACGGAGGGCGAGGTCGGGCCGTGGAAGATCGAGATCGGGAAGTCGCCCGACCTGTCGGATGCGCGGGTCTGGTACTTCTCCGACTTGAAGACCGACGCGGCGACGGGACGCGAAGTCGGCCAGGCGGCCGCCGCGACGGAGGTGTCGCGGACGATTCCACGAGCGAACCTGGAGATTGCGCGCGACTACTACTGGCGGGTCTCGGGGCGCAAGCCGTGCGGCCCCAAGTGCAGTCCGCGCCATGCGAACAAGAAGGGCCGTTGCCTTGTCCGTTCGGCCGTCGCGTCGTTCCGCACGGAGGACCTCGCCCCGCGCTGGATCGAGATCGACGGGCGCGTGTCGAATTTCCGCGACTTCGGCGGTCGGCGCACGGCGGACGGGCGCCGCGTGAAGCAGGGGATGGCCTACCGGGGGCAGGGCCTCAACGACAACAGCCTCACGGGCGACGAGCCGGGAAGGAACCGACTGACGGTCGAGGACGTGAAGTACCTCACCGGCACGCTCGGCATCCGCACGGACCTCGATCTCCGCAGCGACGGCGAGACGGCCAAGATGAAGGAGTCGCCGCTCGGCCCCGGCGTTGCGTTCATCCAGCGTTCGTCGGCGTGCTACGCGGGAATCTTCACCTCGGACGGCAAGAAGGTCATGGCGGAGAACTTCCGCGTGTTCTGCCGCCCAGAGAACTATCCCATCTACTTCCACTGCATCGGCGGCGCGGACCGCACGGGCTCGCTCGCCTACGTGCTGAACGGCGTCCTCGGCGTCGACCGGCACGAACTCGAGACGGACTGGGAATCCACCTTCTACCCGCGGATCCCCGATGCCAACCCCGATCCAAAATTCTGGTGCCGGGAATCGCACTTCAACAACGGGTTCTCCAAGTACGGGAAAGAAGGCGACAGCTGGAATCGGCGCATCGAGCTTTACCTGCTCGACTGCGGCGTCACGCAAGAAGAGATCAAGGCCTTCCGCTCAATCATGCTGGAATAGCCCTCGAAAGTGAGCGGATTGCCAACTCCTTCGTTACGTAAAGTCTCGTCAGTTCATGCTTGATTGAGGTGGCACAATGAAACGTCTGTTATCGTGTTTTACCGCGCTTGTAGCCTTCGCCCTAGTGGCTGGTGCGCAGGCGCTGACGCTCACGTCGCCAGAGAACGGCGCGATGGTGCCGCTGTTGAGCGAGAAGCAGAAGGCGTTCATGCGCATGACGCGCGAGGAGCGGGCGCCGTTCTTCGACGACGCGCAGCCGAAGAAAGAACGGGAGGTCAGGTCCTACCGCTCCGAACCGAGGCCCGTGCGCCTCGTCTGGGAGGGGAAGGGGCCGTTCGAGGTGACAGTGGCGAAGCGCGGCGCCGCGGAACCCTGGTTCCGCGCAACGGTGGCTTCCAACCGCGTGGACGTGTGGAATCTCGAGGTCGGGCAAGCCTACGAGTGGACCGTGCGCGCGGGCGATGCGTGTGAAAAGGGCACTTTCGCGACGGAAGATGTGGCACCACGCCTCATCCGCGTGCCGGATGTGCCGAACATGCGCGACATGGGCGGGCGCGTGGCGGGTGGCCGACGTGTGCGGCAGGGGCTTGTATACCGTTCCTCCGGACTCAACAACAACGCCAAGGGCATCTACTACACGTATGACGAGATCAAGCTGCTTGAGGCGGACGGGAAGCTGGCCGGGATGGGGCCCCTCGGGGCGAAGTATTCGGCCAAGCTCAAGGCGGGGAAGGTGCTCGACAAGCGCTACCTGCGCCTGAAGAAGCCCCGTCCCTCCGAGCCGGGCACGGCCCGCCTGACGGATGAGTGGCGCGAATACATGTGCAAGAAGCTTGGGATCAAGACCGACATCGACCTGCGCAGCGCGCACGAGCGGTTCGGCATGACGGGTTCGCCGCTCGGTCCGGACGTCAAGTTCGTGACGCTGGAGGACGAGCTCCACGGCTACTCCGCGATCCACACGGTCGGCGCGGAGGATATGCGGCGCGTGCTGCGGGTGTTCCTCGACCGCGCGAACTATCCGATCGACTTCCACTGCATCGGCGGGGCGGACCGCACGGGCACGGTGGCGGCGGTCCTGTTGGGCATTCTCGGTGTCGACGACGACGAGATCTGGAAAGATTACCAGATCACCGCCTGGCACGGCGGCGTGAACGACGCCAAGCATCTCGGATGGTTCACGGCGTTCGTGAAGTCGTTTGACAAGTTCGAAGGCGCGACCCTTGCCGAACGCATCCGGAAATATGTGCTGTGGCTTGGCTTCTCGCATCAGGACATCAATGCGATCCGCGGCATCATGCTCGAGTGACTCTTTTTGCCGGCTCTTGAGCTCCCTCATGGGATGTGCTATACTTCCACCGTTCTGATGGCAGGATGACGCCGACCGGGTGGCCGACGCGTAAGTCTTGCCAAAGACACAACCCATACACAGGAAAAAAAAACAAGATGGACACACCTGCCACACCCACCACGATCCAGAAGCGGAACATTGCACTGTACATCGTATTGTCTATCGTTACGTGCGGTCTCTTCGGTCTCTACTGGTTCTGTACGCTCAATGACGACACTAACAAGGTTTCGGGCCATCCCGAAGCGGTAGGCGGTGTCGTTGTGATCCTGCTCACGATCGTGACCTGCGGCATCTACAGCCTGTTCTGGATGTACAATATGGGAACGCGCATCGATGAGGCGAAGGTGAAGCGTGGCATGCCCGGCGGTAGCACGGGTACGCTCTATCTCGTCCTCACGATCTTCGGGCTCGCCTGGGTTGCTGAGATTATGCTCCAGGCCGAACTGAACAAGCTAGCTGAATGACAGGCAGGAATCTTGCGATGACGGGCGCGGTTCTTGTTCTGGCGCTCGGAATCGTTGTGCTCTTTCTGCTTGATCCATTTGAGGCGCAGTTTTTTCCGCGTTGCCCCATCTTTGCCGTGACGGGATTGAAATGTCCTGGTTGCGGCACGGCGCGTGCTCTTCATGCCGTTCTGCATGGTCGCTTCGCGGAAGCGCTGCGCTTTAATATGGCATTGCCTGCTTTTTTTTTACTTGTTGCGTATTGCATCGCATTCCCTAGACGCACGCAAAGTCCGGCCTTCGTATGGGCCGTCTTGACTTTAGTCGTCGTCTGGGGAATCGCTCGCAACCTTCTCGGAGTGTAGCAAGTGCGCATCAATACCATCTATCGCGATCTCCCTCTTTGTGGCGTTGCGCGGATGCGCCACTTGCCATCGAGCGGTGGAAGTATTTGCTATAATCGTGGAGGTTGAGAAGTCATGAAACTTCGCGGAGTCTTTGCCGTCGTGGCCGTGATGTGCGTTCACGGCGCGGATGGACTGCCGACGTGGTCCGGCGAGGCGCTTCGGAACGGGTGGGGACACAACCAGTGCGCGCTGTCGTACGGGCCGGAAGGGCTGACGGCCGATTCGCGTGGACGTGACCCGTTCATCGTGACGCCTCGCTTCGACCTTGATAAGCCGAGCAATCTCCACGAGGTCGTGTTCCGCGCGAAGACGACTGTGGGCGGACTCGGCGAGCTCTTCTACAGCCGTCCCGGCGACAGGGCTGCGCCGCAGGCGCTTGCGCAGCCGTTCCAATGGATCGGTGACGGCGAATGGCACGAGTACCGCATCCGTCCGTTCTGGGGCGGGCAGCCCAAGGTGGTCTCGATACGTATCGACATGCCGGCCGACCCCGCGGTGAAGACGACTTTTTCCTCTGTCGCCGTCGTCTCCTCCAACGAGAAGATGGAGCCGATCGGCACGGCCGTGCCCGGCGTCGGCGCGGCGTTCACGGTGCCGCCGCAGGACCGCACCGTGTGGGCGAACATCGAGTGGATCGCCGACAAGGGCGAGTACGTGAAGGTGCGCGAGCACCTGCACCTGATCGGCGACGGCAAGGAGCGTCGCTACTTCTTCGACGCGAAGAGCTGCGTGGGCTGGAACGCGAACTACCCCTACGCGAACCAGCGCGACAAGTGGCGCGGCGACCTCCTCCTGTTCCGCGTGATCAACGCGAAGACCGGCGCCGAGGTGCCGATCAAGGATCTTGAGTTCTGCACGAAACGTCCCGCGCTTCCCGCCGAGCTGATTCTTTCCCACACGAAGATGCCGCTGGAGCTTGACCGCGCGGGACGCGGCGTGGACATCGAGGTGGGCGTGTTCAACGTCGGCACCATGTCCGCGACGGGCGTGACGTGCCGCGTGAGCGGGTTGCCGTCCGGCGTGAAGATCGTCAACCCCGAGAAGGCTGGGCGGCTCTGTCCGCTCGGCGGCGGCGATTCCGTGCTGCACACGGTGACGGTGATGGCGGAGAAGCCGTGCGCGTTCACGGCGCGG
>CAMPAF010000091.1 GCA_946631535.1 uncultured Verrucomicrobiota bacterium | reverse complement strand
GTTCTGGTTGTTTCCAATCTCAAAACGCATGGGTGAAAAACGCAGATGCGCCCGGAATACTGTTTTCCGTGAAATCGTCTTTGCAAAGACGGGCGGAATATGGTATTTTGGTACGCATAAACTTTTGTCTAGGTTTTGCGTGCGCCGCTATAGTGGGGTGCGCCCAAAGAGGAAGGCACTGAAGATGAAGAGGAGTTTTGCGGTTGGAAGCGTCCTCGCTACGGCATTCTGCCTGGCGGGCACGGCGATGGCGGCGACGTGCACGTGGATCGGCGGCACGGGCACCAAGGTGTGGGGCACGGCCTCGAACTGGCAGAACGGCGCGGTGCCGCAGGCCGGCGACACGGCGCAGTTCAACCACACCTCCGGAACGGTCACGTTCTCGGCGGCCGTGACGCTGCCGGCCAACATCGTGTTCAACATCGCCAAGGGCGGGACGGTCAAGTTCACGGGCGTCGTCTCGGGCGCGGGCGGCGTCACGCGTAGCGGCGGCAGCGGCGACCTCCAGTTCACGAATACGGGCAACACCTTCGACGGCCCGACCACGGTGTCGAGCGCGAGCATGCGCTTCGCCTCGCTTGCCAACGTCGGCACGGCCTGCTCGCTTGGCAAGCCGACGACGGCGGAGAAGGCCACGCTGAACTTCGACGCCGCCGCCCGCCTGAACGGAAACGGCACGTACGTGACGGACCGCCCCATCGTCCTCGGCAGCAACGTGCAGTTCTTCATGGACGGCACGAGCCATCTCACCGTGAACGGACCGTATTCGGGCAAGGGCTACACGCGCGGCACCGGCACGCTGACCATCAACACCTACCTGGGCCCCTCCACGATCAACAACTGCTCCCGGACGGACCTGGGCGTCACGGAGCTCACCTGTCCCACGAACGCCTTCACCTGCGGCGTCTCGATCGCCGACGGCATCATCCGCGGGCCGACGCTGGCGAACAAGAACCAGGCGTGCGCGTTCGGCGCGGGCACCGCGATCACCATGGGGCAGAACAACTGGGCGACGACGGGGACGCTCTCCTACTACGGCACGACGGACGCGACCTGCGACCGCAGCATCACGATCTACGCCTTCACGAACAGCAACCCCACGGCCAACCACTGGGGCGGGCGCTTCCGCAACGAAACGGCCGGTACCTGTCTTACCATCACCGGCACGCTCACGGAAAACCGCAATTCGAAATACCCGCAGTCGCTGGCCGCGCTCTACCTCGGCGGCGCGGGCGACGGCGTGTTCACGGCACCCCTGCCGGGATACATGGCCTTCTACAAGGAGGATTCCGGCACGTGGACGATCACCGGCGCGCATACGGCGTCGGGGCTCATGCGGGTGAAGGCTGGCCGGCTCAACGTCGACGGCTCGGTGCCGGCGACCTGCACGGCGCCCACGAAGATGACCGTGGACGCCAACGCGACGCTCGGAGGCACGGGCGTCGTGCACGGCACGACGGCCGTGCTCGCCAAGGGCCGTCTCGCGGCGGGCTCGGCGGTCCGCTGCGGCGCGCTCACGTTCGACGGCGAGTCGGTGTCGATCGCCGACGGCGCAAAGTTGCTCTTCAAGTTCGGGGCCGGCACGAACGACGTGATCGCCCTCGGCGACGGGGCGACATTCGGCGGCGCGTTGGAGGTGGACGTGTCGGTCCTCGGCGCGGCGACGATCGCGCCGGGCACGTACACGCTCATGACGTGGGGCGGCAGCTCCGCGCCCACGGCCGTGACGCCGACCACGACGGTGCCGGACGGCACCTCCTTCGCCGTCGTGGGCAACGCGCTCGTGATGACGATGGCGGACGCGCAGTCGCTCACGTGGAAAGGCGGCGCGGAGGCGGAGGCCGCGTGGGACACGACCTCGCCCAACTGGCTCGCGAGCGCGGCGGAGGCCACGTTCGCGGAGCAGGATTTCGTCACGTTTGACAACACGGGCAGCGCGAGCCCGACCGTGCGCATAGACGAAACCGTGCATCCATCCGCCGTGGTGGTGGACGCGGACGAGGTCGCCTACACGTTCACGGGCAACGGCGGCATCACGGGACACTCCTCGTTCACGAAGCGCGGCACGAACACGCTGACGGTCTCCACCGCGAACAGCTACACGAAACCGACGACGATCGAGGCCGGCAGGTACGTGCTGAACGGCACGCTCGACGGCACGTCCATCACGGTGGCGCATCAGGCTTCCCTCGACCAGCGCGCGGGCGGCGTGATCGCGGGCGACGACATCGCCATCAATCTCGGCTACGGCGACCACTATCTGCGCGGCACGAACACGTTTACGGGCACGGTGCGGTTCGACACGCGGAACCACGGCCTTGAATTCGCCCAAACGAAGAACGTCTACCTGTACCTGTCGGGGTCGAACGCGCTGGGCAACGCCTCGTCCGTGACGATCTACGGCTACAGCGGCGAGAACAACCACTTCCCGAACCTGACGCTGACGGACAACACGTTCATTTCGGGAACGACGTTCGTCGTCGGCAACGTATCCGGCCAGCGCACCTACATGGCCAAGGACTCGTCCGATGCGTCCGTCGGCTGGCACGGCGACATCGTGGGCGAGAGCGGTGCGGGGTCGGGCGCCGCGCTCCAGATCATCAACTGGGGCAACTCCTCGAACGGCGCGTTCGAGATCGGCACGCCGGGCGGCACGAACGAGATGCGCGGCAAGGTCGCGTCCTTCAACTTCCGCGGGGGCGGGGTGATCAAATGCTACAGCCGCATCGCGTTCGACGGTGGCACCTGGCCCAACCGGAACGACTCCGGCACCGCCATCCTCTATGCGACGAACAACTCGTTCGGAGGGGTCTTGCTCACGCAGGGCACGTTGCAGACGGGCCGGGCGAACGTGATTCCTGCGAGCGCCGCGGTGTCCATCGGCAAGGATTCCGACGACAACTCGTTCTCGACGCTGAATCTCGACGGGTTCGACCAGACCTTTGCCGGCTTCTACGAAAACTTCGTCAACCGGACGAAGCACGCGAACCGCGTGATGACGCCGGAGGGCAAGCCCGCCACGCTCACGGTGAACGGTTCGTCAAACCGCTCGTGGGGTTCCTCCCATTCGTGGATCCAGGGGCCGCTCACGCTCGTGAAGGCCGGGTCGCACAACTTCACGCTGAACGGCACGAACACGTACACGGGCGCGACGCTCATGCAGGCAGGCACGCTCACGCTCAACTCGGCGAAGGCGCTCGGCGGCACCACGAACGTGGTGCTGACGGGCGGCACGATCGCCGCGAAGGCGAGCGGCGCGCTCAACGCGAACGGCACGCTCACGGTGCCGAACCCGGCGAGCGGCACGCTCTCGCTCGCGGACGGCACCACGCAGACGGTCGAATGGCTGTTTGTCGGCGGCGTGCCCATGCCGTCCGGTACCTACTCCAAGGCAAAGGCCGGTTCTGACGCCCGCCTCGCGTTCCTCGCGCGCGGCACGGGCAGCGGCACGCTTCTCGTCCGCAAGGGTTCCGGCACCGTTATTGTTTTGAAATGAGATACTGAAAAATGAAAGGCGAAAAGATGCAAAGGTTTCTTGCGGCACTACTGGTGATTCCTCTTGCTGGCACACTGGCGGCGGCGGAGTATTTCGCGGACGCCGTGAACGGCAGCGACGCGAACGACGGACTGACGGAGGCGACGGCCAAGCTGTCGCTGAAGGAGGCCATCGCCCTCGCGAACACGGGCGACACGGTGACGCTCCTGCCGGGCGATTACTCGAACGGCACGGTCACGGTCTCGTCCACGCTCGCGCGCGGCCAGATCGACAAGCGGATCACGCTCCGCTCGAAGAACGGACGCGCCAGCCGCGACGTGACGCGGATCGTGGGCAAGTACGATTACGAGACGGGAAGCTCGGACGCAGTGAAGGCCGGCGGCATGGGCAACAACGCCGTGCGCGGTCTGTGGGTGACGGACAACGGCGCCGACTCGACGATCGAGGGCATTACCTTCGTCGACTGTTCCGCGCCGTACTTGGACGGCGGTGGAACTGGCGGAAAGGCGAATGGTGGCGGCATCTGCTTCTACCCCAATGGCGATCAGACCAATCAGAATGCAGATAGGCTTTATGTTGTGGACTGCGCGTTTATCCGCTGCCAGGCCACGCGCGGCGCAGGCATGTACGGTGGCACGTCGGTGCGCTGCCTTTTCAAAAGCTGTCGCCACACGAAATTCGGCGCGGGCCAGCGCGCCGGATCGTCCTACAACAGCGTCTTCGACGACTGCCACGTGGTGCCGGGCCTCGGGCAAGACTCCCAAGTCACGGGTGGCGTGTTCGGCTACATGCGCAACATCGTGAACTGCACGGTCATTAACTGCCAGCCACGCGTGGCGGCCAACCTGTCAGGTAACCTTGTCAACTGCATCATCCAGAACAACGGCGATCAGACTTTGCCGCAGGAGCGTACGTTCAACTGCGTGACGGACACGAGCACGATGACGAGCAATGGCTGTGCCGTGTCGGTGGTCTACGGTATGGCCGAGGTCTGGTCGCCGATGGACGACGACTACCGCGTGACGGCCGGCGCGAAGGCGCTCACGCACGGTTCGGCGGAACGGCTCGCGGAGATTCCGGCGGCATACCGCGACACGGACTACTACGGCAACCCGCGCACGACGGACGGCACGGTGTACTGCGGCGCGGTGCAGGCGGTCACGGACGAGGTGGGCAGCGGCGTCGCCTTCCGCCTGACCGAGGCCGGCGGCGCCTTGACGCTGGACGGCGAACCCTTCAACGAAGGGTACCGCACCTGGTTCCAGCGCACGGGCTGGCCGTTTTCCGTGAAGATCGCCTTTGAGTCGGCCTCTCCGGCGCGCGGCCTCGTCCGTTATGTGCTGAGCACGGCCTCGTTCTGGCCGCTGCAGGACGACACGATCTACCTGGTGCCGGAGGAGAATCACGTCAAGACCTTCGCCACGGTGACGGGCGCCATCGTGCATGTCGATCCCGTCCAGGGCAATGACGCGAACGACGGTTCGGAGAACGCCCCCTACCGCACGCTCCAGAAAGCCGTGGACTGCACGGCGGCCACGCTCGTCCTCGCGCGGGCGGGCGACTACGCAGAGGGGGAGACGGCCTGGAAGGGCTCGAACCGCGTCTACGTGAGCACAAAGAAGGAATTGCGCGTGAAGGCCGTCGCGGGCGCGGACAGCACGTTCATCACGGGCGCCGCCGATCCGGCACCCGCCATCGCCAACGACCACGGCCTCGGTCCGGCGGCGGTGCGCTGCATCGGCGTGGCCACGAACGCCGTCTGCTGCTTCCAGGGATTCACCCTGCGCGACGGGTACGCGGGCTACAACGCGGACAACGCCGATACGGACGCCGTCCACGGCGGCGCGCTGCTCAATGCGGACGGCATCACCTCCACCTACGGCGGCGTGCTCGCCGACTGCGTGATCACGAACTGCGTCTGCTCGCGCGGCGTCGCGTTCGGCGGCTTTCTGCAGCGGTGCCGCATGACGGGCTGCGACGCGACGAAACTTGGCCTTCTGCGCTCCTGCCGCGCCGTTTCGTCGCTCTTCGACCACAATCCCGGTTCCGGCGGCTCGATCGTCAGCCAGTCGGCGCAGGCCTTCAACTGCACGTTCGCGACGAACGGCTGCGCGACGCTTGCGTCGGGGTACGGGAAGGCGTACGGCTGTGTGATGGGCTGGCGCGGCGGCTCGGACATCAGCGGCACGCCAGACGAGATCAAGTACAACCTCTACGCGAAGAGGAGCGTGTCGGTGGACGCGACGAACGTCCAGGAAGACCCGATCAAGTTCGTCTCGCCCGAGACCGGCGACTGGCGGCTTCTGTCCATCTCCGCCGGCGCCGCGCTCAGCTGGATGTCGTATTTCACCTCCCACGGCTACATGCCCGTCAGCTTCGACGGCACGCCGTTCGCGATCTTGGACGGCGGACGCCTCCCCGCCGGCGCGTTCAACGTCCGCGAGGTGGCGACGTTCTACGTGGATGCAACGAACGGCGACGACGCGACTGCGGACGGCACGACCGAGGCGACGGCCTACAAGACGCTCGCCGCCGCGCTGGCGGCGGCGCAGCCGGGCGACACGGTGGTTGCGCTGCCGGGCACGTACGCGGAGGGTTCGACCGTGCCGACGGCCGCGCAGGCAGGCGTCAGCGCCACGCCGACGATCGCCGCGCGCGCGGTGGTTCCGGACTTCGTCACGCTCGAATCGCGGGACGGCCCGGAGGCGACGGTCATCGAGGGCGCCCGCGCGACGGTGGACGCAAACTCCTACGGGTGCGGTTCGGACGCCGTGCGGTGCGTGTTCCTCTGCCAGAATGCGACCGTGCGCGGTTTCACGCTGTACAACGGGCACACCGACAGCGGCGGTTCCAGCTATGCGGATTCGGTCGACACGCACGGCGGCGGCGTGAGCGTGGCCAACGCCAGCTCGATTGCGAGCGGACAGAACCGTTTCGTGGAGAACTGCATCATCACCAACTGCGCCGCCGCGCGAGGCGGCGGCGGGCACTGCGGCACCTACCGCAAGTGCCGTTTCCTCGACAACAACGCTCCCAAGCCGGGCGTGGCCATCTATTTTGGCGTCGTCGAGGGATGTTTTTTCGACAACAACTCCGGCCATTCCATCATCTACAAGTCAAAGGTATGGAACAGCACGATCCTCGGCACGCAGAGGGGCAGCACGACCTCAGCCGTCAACAACGAGGGCATCAGCGAAACCCGCTATCCCGTGGTGAACACGATCCTCGGCACGTCGAGCTTCGTCTCATCCAACCTCGTGAACTGCGCCTACGCCGCATCTGCCAAAAACCGCTGGCCGGACGCGCCGAACGTGAACCCGGCCGTGGGCGACCTGCGGATGGGGCCGGACGGCGTGCCGCTCGCGGGGAGCGTGGCGATCGACGCGGGCGATGCGTCACAGACGCCGGCGAGCTTGGGCGACACCGACCTCGCGGGCGGGCAGCGCGTGTACAACGGCGCGATGGACATCGGGTGCTTCGAGTTCGACTGGCGGCCGAAGTACGCCGCGATCCTCGGGAAGGGCGTGAGGGTGGCGTCGGCCTCGCCCGAGGTATACGAGGGCGCGGGCGGCGTGGTGACCCTCCCGGGTGGGTCGCTGGATGCGGGCTGGTCGAATGCGACGGGCCGCAATCGCGGGTATGTCGGCAATGTGCAGGTGACGGGCACGGGCACGCTCGAGATCATGCATAACGGCGAGTCGTTCAAGACGGTGACGGAGGCAGACGGTCAGCAGACCTTCCGTTACTACTCGTCCTTGGCGCTTGAGCAGCTCACGTTCTCCTACACGCCCGGCGATGGCGACAGTGGCGCGGCACTCCTTTCGTCCTTTGCCGTCGACGACGGTCTCATGATCATCTTGAGATAGTCAAAGGGGTGATTTGGGCATGTTGCTGTCATCGAAAATCCAGGTCTGGCGAGGTCTGTGCGCCATGAGCGCGGTGCACGCCGAAAACAAGGAAGGAGTACGAAAGATGAAAAAGATCGCCTTTATGGGCATGATGGTTGCTGCTGGGGCGGCGTTCGCCGCCAACGTCACGGACGTTGACGACACCTCGTGGTGGTCGCTCTCGGGCGGCGTGCTGACGCTCAACAACAGCAACGCCGACATCTCGGCGTCCACCAACATCTACACCGCCGTTATCGGCGCGGACGTGACGAAGATCGTGAAGACCGGCCCGGGCGCGGTGCGCCTGAGCGGCACGAACCCGAACTTCGCGGGCGAGATCGACGTGCAGGCCGGCATCCTCATGGGCTGGGTGCGGGAGAAGGCCGGCAGCACGTACACGGAGGACAACTACGGCCATCCCTCGCAGGTGACGGTGGCGGACGGCGCGACGTTCGAGATGCTGGCGACGCCGATCATGAACGTGGCCTACACGGGCAGCCGCTTCGGCGAGTCGCCCGCGACCGAGTTCTACGTGCAGGGCACCGGCCTGAACGGCATGGGCGCGCTCCGGCGGCATGGCGGCCTGCAGAATGCCGAGCGATCCTACGCCACCGTCACGCACGTCACGCTCACAGGACCGACGATGTTCTGGGTGGGGATGCGCTGGGGATTCAACGGAAACTCATGCGTGTTCGACATGCAGGGGCATCCGCTCACGGTGAAGGGCAATTCGTCGGGCGTCAATACGTTCAACTTCTGCCGCGAGGGAGTGCTCGACTTGCGCAACCCCGGCGACATCATCCTCGATCATACGCTCCTCTGCATCGAAAACAACGTGCCGAAGAACCATTCGGCTGCGCAGGTGGCGGGTACGTACATGGTCATCACCAACTCTGGCGTCTACCAGTTCCTTTCGGGCAGTGCCACGCGGCCGCCGCTCTACTGGGACATCAAGTCGTACGGCGGCGACATCCAGGGGCCGAACGCGAGCGGCGCGGCGGACAACCACGTGGCCACGTTCGCCGGAAACCTCGAACTTCTGGCCAAGACGACGTACCTCTACAACTACAACTCCACCGGCAATCCCGAGATCCGGCTGACGGGCACGGTCAACGGCCCCGGCGCGCTCTCGACGCAGCACGCCGACCGGCAGAACGTCCGCACCACGCTCACGGGCGGCGGCGCGGGGCATCAGAACCAGTTCGCGAAGTTGATCGTTCCCTACGGCAAGGTGACGTTGACGGACGCGGACCGGTTCACCGTTACGAACGGCATGGAGATCGCCGGGGGCAACAAGTCGGGCAAGTTCGCGGCGACGCTCGTCATCACGAACACGGTTCTCTTCATGCAGCCCGGCAAGAACAAACCGCGCCTTGTCGTCGCTAACGCCGAGGGGAAATTTGGCGTTGTGGACATCCGGCAGGGCGCCGTGGTCACGAACGACATGCATTTCGCGGTCGACAAGAACAAGTGCGCGGGCGCACTTTACCTTTCGGGGAACGCCCGCCTCTACTGGCACGGCGGCGGCAACTCCAATCCGTTCCTCGGCGCGGCCGGGTGCGCGTACATGGGCATCCGGGACAATGCCGTCATTGAGAACCTTGGCTGGTTCAACATCGGCGCGAACGGCGGGCGCAGCTTCGTGATCCAGCGCGGCGGCACGTTCCGCAACGTCAAGAGCACCGTCACGGGCGATTCGATCAGCAGCACGGCGTTCAAGATCGGGCGCACGAACGGCTCCAGCCACTACTACCAGTGCGGCGGCGTGCAGGCGTGCACCGGCAGCCTCTGGTTCACGTGGGACTACCCGCAGAGCGTCTACAACGCATACGGCGCGTACACGGTGGACGGCGCGAACGCGACGGCGGAGGTGAACGACGTGTGCTACTGCATCACGTTCGCGGGCACGTCGACGGCACACGCCACCAGCGCGGGAACCTTCGGCACGATCAACGTCAACCACGGCGGCACCTTCACGGTCAACCGCATGTACAAGACCGTGCAGGGCTACAACAAGAACGGCGTCGTCTGGAACTGGGACAACTCGAAGGACCTCGCGCCGAACACGTGGGCGTGGCTGAACTTCGACGGCGGCATCCTGAAGATCAAGGGGACGGGCGACTTCTTCTCGTCGGACGGCACGGCGGAAGATCAGCGTCTTCCCACGCGCGTGACGGTGTACGCGGGCGGCGCGACGATCGACACGAACGGCAGGGACTCGACGTGGCGCCTGCCGCTCGAAAAGCCGTACGGGAAGGGCGTCAAGTCCATCACGCTCGCGAACTCCGTCCTGAAGAACGGCAACTACATCTGCCCGCCGGCCGTGCGCTTCGCGGGCGACGGCTCGAACGTGACGGCGGTGGTGGACTTCGACGAGACGCTGCGCACGAACCGGGGCGTGATCGTGACGAGCCCGGGCTTCGGCTTCACGTCCGCGCCGACGGTCAAGGTCGAGAAGGAGGTGTGCGACAACGCCTCGTTCTACACGGACGCGACGGTGGAGATGGTGGACTTCGACGCGGCGGACTACGCGCACGGCGGCCTCACGAAGCGCGGCGCGGGCACGCTCACGCTCACGCGCGCC
>CAMPAF010000090.1 GCA_946631535.1 uncultured Verrucomicrobiota bacterium | reverse complement strand
TCGAGGCCGGAACGCAGAAGAGGCCCGCCTTGCGGCAGCCGTGGTAGCAGCCGAATCCGCCGTTGAAGAGGCCGAACGTCGGCATGATCTGGAACGCGTCGCCCGCCTCCAGGCCTGCCATCGCGAAGCAGCGCGCCATGCACTCCGCCCACTGGTTCAGGTCGTTCTTCGTGTAGGCCATCACCACGGGCGTGCCGGTGGAGCCGGACGACTGGTGGAACTCGCGCAGGTCCTGGCGCGGCACGGTGCTCATCTCGAGCGGATAGGCGTCGCGGAAGTCGTCCTTCGTGAGGAACGGCAGCTTCGCCAGGTCCTCCAAAGATTTCACGTCCTCCGGGTTCCCGAACCCGCGAGAGAGGAGCAGCTTGCGGCTCCACTCGTTCGTCCACACGCGCTTCAGCGACTTCTGCAGCCCCTTCAGCTGGACCGCCGCGAGCTGGTCGCGGCTCATCGTCTCAACTTCTCTGTTCCAGAATTTCATGCGCCCATTATACCAAAAATCGCCCCGCCTGGCGTCCACTTGTCGCAAGACGTTCATCACCGCCCGAAAACGCGTATCTTCACCTCCCGGAAATCACGCGACGACGGGCCATGAAGCTTTCCTATGTCATCTGTGTCTGCCTGCTTGGGGGGCTCTCCTCACTTGCCCTGTCCCCAAGACTTGTTCGGGCGCGTTCCCATCCTTACCGTCACGCGCGCGCCGCGCGCGACGTCCGCGTGCTTCAGCACGGTGGTGCCGTTCGCCGCCGCGCCGTCAACCTCCACTGACTGGATGTACTTCGCGTCGGCGGATGCGCCAGGCGCGGCCAGCACGAAGTCCTTCCCATTCTCCAGGTGGATCGTCACCCTCTGGAACACGGGGCTGCCCAGCTGGTACTCCGGCAGTCCCGGCGTCACCGGATAGAAGCCCAGCATCGAGAACACCGCGTATGCGCTCATCCCGCCGCCGTCCTCGTCGCCGCACATGCCCATGCGGTCGTCGCGGAACCAGCAGTCGAGCGTCTTGCGCACGAACTTCTGCGTCTTCCACGGCTCGCCGGTGTAGTTGTAGAGGTACGGGATGTGGAAGCTCGGCTCGTTCGCCATCGTGAACACGCCCATCAGGCCCGTGCATCCGTCAGGCATCTTGGCGCAGAACTCCCACCGCCGCCCGACGTCCGCGTTGAGCATCGCGTCCATCTTGCGCGACATGGCCTGCGGCCCGCCGAAGAGCGCCAGGAGCCCGGGCAGGTCGTGCTGCACGTCCCAGATGTAGGTCCAGGCGTTGTTCTCCGTGTAGTAGTGGCGCGCGCCGTAGCCGCCGCAGATCATGTAGTCGAACGGCTCGATGAACTTCCCTTCCGCGTCCTTCGGGTGGAAGAACTGCGTCTTCGGGTTCCACAGGTTCGCGTAGTCCTTCGCGCGCTTCGCGTACTTCGCGACCATGCCCGCGTCCATTCCGATCTCCCTGCCGAGCTCCGCGAGCGCCCATGCGTCGTAGCTCGCGCCCTGCGTCACGGAGACGGTCTGCCGCCGCTCCCAGCTGGTGTTGACGCCCTTGACGGTCTCCTTCTCTTCCGGACGGATCGCTGGGTAGTATCCATGCTCCTTGTAGAAGCGGTCCAACTCCGTCAGCGGCCCGCGATGCCACGGTATGAGGCTCTCGGTCTCCTCCGTGTGGTCCATCAGCTCGAACGCCCGCCGCACG
The DNA here is from genome assembly GCA_946631535.1 of uncultured Verrucomicrobiota bacterium. The sequence continues at coordinate 8,386 of CAMPAF010000090.1, read as the reverse complement.
TCGTAGCCGCGGATGCCCTTCCGCCACGCGTCGAGGAACATGATCGCCGGATGGCGGTTGACCATGCAGTGCGCGTCGTAGCACATGCTGGGAAACACCGGCATCCACTTCTCCTCGTTCTGCTCGGCCATGCGGACGTAGCTCGCCAGCTTCGCCGCCTCATCCTTCGGGCGCAGTATCGTCATCAGCGGGTGGGCGGCGCGGTACGTGTCCCACGTCCAGTCGTCGGTGTAGTAGTCCACTCCACCCGTCTCGTGCACCTGCCCGTCGAAGCCACGATACTTGCCGTCCTCCGTGACGTTGACCATCCGCTCGTAGCAGCGCCAGAGCGCGGTGTAGAAGACGCGCCGCTCGGCGGCGGTCCCACCCTCCACCTCGATCTGACCCAGCACCTCGTTCCATCTCCGCTTCGCCGCCGCCGCGAGCGCCTCGAGATCGAAGTCCTTCACCTCCGCCGCGAGATTGCGCGCTGCCTGCTCCGGCGAGATGTACGAGATGGCGAAGCGCATCTTCACCGTCTCCGCGCCCTCGCCAAAGAACACCGCCGTGCGGTTGCCGGAAACCTTCACCGCCGTCGGCGTCCTGTCGAATTCCCCATGTAGGTACATGCGGCCGCGGCCGGCATAGACGTCCATCCCGCGCAGCACTTTCCCCTCCACGCGGCAGGGACCGTCCTTGCCGTCGACAAGTCCGAACACGAGCGCGTGCGGACCTGGCCGCTCGAACGCGAACGAGGCGATCGCCGACTTCTCGCCAGGCGCGATGGAGAACACCACCCCGTGCGTGTCGAGCCAGATGTCGTAGCGGTATGGCGTCGCGTGCTCCTGGTCCCACGTGGACGACCATCGTCCGAAGACGCCGTCCGCCGGCCCGGCGTAAGGCTGCACGGGGAAGAACGACCTGAAGCGGTGGCTCGGGCAATGGAGCCCGACGGCGGAAACCCTGTCCTCGGTGTACTGCCTCTCCGGCGCGTTGAAGCGGAACTGCGCGTTGGGGCGCTGCACGGTGCGTAGCGTCGGCACCAGCATGTGGCTTATCGAGCCGATGCCGGTGTTCACCTCGTCCACCACGTTCGCTCGCGTCGCCTGCCGCCGGCACGGCTTGTCTTTCGCCTCGGCGGCATAGTCGCGGCAGAGTGCCGGGTTCGTCCGCGACAGCCACTCGGGAATGACGACCTGCGGCTCCTTGGCCGCTGGACCGGAAGGCTCCAAGCGCACGTCTTCGAGCTTGCCGCCCGCGACCTTCATTCTTACGAAGAGTCCGCCGGGCGCAGGCAGGCGGAACGAGAAGTCACGCCATTCGGTCGGCACGCCCGACGCGAGATGGAGCGCCCCGTCCCGCTCGGTGACGAAGAGCTGGTTGATCGCATAGAGGCAGTTGCCGGCGGCGGTCATGAACCATGGGCGGAACTGCGACACGCCCGGCTCGTTTATCTCCCAGTATTCTCCCCAGCATCCGGCGCTGCGGTACGCTTCCTGCAGCCAGCGGACCGGCGGGTACTTTCCGTCGCCGGAGCGCAGCGACGCCATCGCCATCGTCGCGGCATACCACGGGCAGATGCGCTTGCCGGTGGAGTACATGTTGCCGAAAGCCTCGCCGTTCTCGAGGAAATGCCGCGTGGCGGCGACCTGCTCCGCGCTCTCGCGCCCGAAGACCTGGAACGGATAGAACCCCGCGAGCGAGCCCATCGACTCGTCCGTGCAGCCAGGGTACGGGATGTAGCGTCCGTCCTTCTCCGGAAGCGACTTCACGAGACGGTCCGCGCAGTCGCGGAAGTCGGCGGCGAGCTCGGCGTCCTTGCCCACAAGGTCAGCCGCGCTGGCGGCAGCCCGAAGCGTCGCGATGACACCGCACGTCGTCATGAACGCGTGGTCCCTGCCCGGCCCCATGCGCTCGAGGTCGGTGCATTTCGTCACGAAGCTCGTGCCGTCCGGCATGTCGATGACCCTCATCCGGCGGAAGAACAGCGCGCACTCGCGGAGAACGTCGTAGCCCTTCGCCTTGAGGTAGGCGAGGTCGCCGGTGTAGCGGTAGTACGTCCAGACAGTCTGCGCCACTGCGGCCGAATGGAAGATGTGGTCCTGCCAGTAGCCGATCGGGCCAGACTCGACGTCGTTGCCCTCTGCGCCCTCCCACACCCAGCGCGCACCGTGGCTGTAGAACGGATTGGCGGCGTTCTTGTTGTTCTGGAGGCAGGCGTTCCTAAGCGTCGCGAACCGGAAGTCCGGCGCGATCTTCGCTGTGGAGAAGTGCCCTGCCGACAGAAGCCCCTGCACACCGTACATCTCGTCGAAGGCAAAGATGCGGCCATGCCAGTGGCCAGGGATGATGCCGACGGGAATCGACCACTCGGTGGCGTTGCAGCGGAGGTGGTAGCGGGCCATGTCGCTCATCGCCTTGATCCGCTCGTCAGGGACGTCGATCTCGCTCTCGGCGAAATAGGCGGCCCAGTCCGCGACATGCGCCGCGCGGAGCGCCGCATAGTCCGGCAACGGCCCGTCCTCTATCGCCGCGGGCGTCACGGCAGGCAGCTGGCTGGCGAGGTCGTCCGCGTACGTCACGTACCACGTAAATGTCCTGGATTCTCCCGGCGCAAGGCGCACCTTGCGCGTCAGCTCGGCGTTGCCGCCGGCGATCCTCACGTCGCACGGCGCGCCGTCCGCCGCGCGCGCCACGATCGTCTCGTGCGTGACGAAGCGCGCGTATGCGGTCATCTTCCACGTCGCCGACGACGCGTCCGTCGTCCAGCCGCCGACAATCCGCTCCGAGCCGGGGCTCTCGAACACGACGCCCACCATGACCTCGCGCGGAGCGTCCTTCGCCGTCACCGTCTGCTTCATCGCGATCAGGTTGCGCGCGCGCGGGACGAACATCTCGCCGTCGAGACGCACGCCGCCGGCATGTTCGGCGGAGACGGCGGTGAGCGCCTTGCGGACGTCCAGCTCCTGCCGCCAGGCGGACGGCTCGCCCTGGCGGACGCCGTCGACGGCGAGCAGGGTGGCGAGCCGTCCCTGCGGCAGCAGGGAAAAGCCGGAACGCCCCGCCCTGCCGTTGTTGTCGCCCAGACGGCGCCCCTCCCAGCTGATGCCGGTGCTCAGCTTTTTCTTGTCGTACCGCTTCTGCTGGCGCGGGACAGAAAGCGTGTAGTCGCAGAACAGGCAGAGACGTCCGTTAGAGAGCATCGCCGGCACGTAGTCGTCGCCGACGCGCCCGTCAGCGCTTTCGACGACGGCGCGCGCAGGACTCGCCGCCGCCACGGCGCCGCCCAGCATGCACAACGCCATTGCCAAGCAGCGCACTTCACGCCTGATCACCATACAAGATCCTCCGCCTTGAACACCGGCCCGTTCACGCAGCATCGCGCGTTGAACACTTCGCCGTTCGGCAGCTTGACCTTCTGGATGCACGCGAAGCACGCGCCAACGCCGCACACCATGTGGCGGTCCATCGATATCCACCCCGGCATGCCCGTGCCCGTGGCGCGCATTGCGACCGCCTTCAGAAGCCCGTCCGGACCGCAGGTGAACAGCTCGAACGGCTCCTCCTTCTGCCGCAGCTCGATGAGCGCGTCGTCGAGCGGTTCCGTCACGAATCCCTTCACGCCCTCCGAACCGTCGTTCGTAGCCGTGCGCACGTCCACGCCGAGTGCCGCGAACCGGTCAAGCGCCAACAGGTCGTCCTTCGTCCGCCCCCCCACGAACAGGATCGGTTTCCCGATCCCAGCGGCAAGCAGCCGCTTCGCCAGGAAGTAGAGCGGCGCCACGCCGTACCCGCCGCCAACGAGAAGCGGCACGCCCTTGCACGTTTCCGGGAACCCGTGCCCCAGCGGCCCCATCACCTCCACGGTCTCGCCGACCTGCTCCGTGTTCAGCGCGGCCGTGCCGCGCCCCACGTTCTTGTAGAGGAGCGTCACCTGGCCGTTGTCGGCGTCAAACACCGAGAACGGACGCCTCAGCGCGCTCGCCTCGAGGGCGGGCACCTTCACGTGCACGAACTGCCCCGGCACCAGCTGCGCCGCCAGCTGCGGCGCGTCCAGCACGAGAAACCTGTATCCTGGCCCCGCCGGCTCGTGCGACGCGACCTTCGTAATTTCATTTATGGCCATGGCGAGATTATACCATATTGGTGCTTGGTGCCTAGTGCCTAGGCACTAGCCCAGGCGCATCTTGAAATCGGCATAGCCGAAGCTACACAGCACCTCTATCTCGCCAGACTTGCGCCGGACTGCGATGTCGGGCAGCGGCATGCCGTTGAAGGTGTTGTTCTTCACCATCGAGTAGATCGCCATGTCCTCGAACACGACCGTGTCCCCCTCCGCGAGCGGCTGCGGGAAACTGTACGTGCCGATCACGTCTCCCGCGAGGCACGTGGGCCCGCCAAAGCGGTAGGCATGGGTAGCCACCGTCTCGGCGGCTACCCCAGCGGGAGGGACGCGCTCCTGCGCGTCCGCTCCCGTGATCCGCGGCGTATACGGCATCTCCAGCACGTCGGGCATGTGGCACGCCGCGCTCACGTCGAGGATGGCATTCGACACGCCGTCCGCGCCCGGCGGCTGGATCTCGAGCACGGTCGCTTCCAGCGTGCCCGCGTCGAGCGCCACCGCCTCGCCCGGCTCAAGGTAGACCGTGAGGTGCGGATACCGACGGCGGAAATCCAGCAGCAACTCCACCAGACCGTCCACGTCGTAGTCTGCGCGCGTGATGTGGTGTCCGCCTCCGAAGTTCACCCACTTCATGCGCGGCAGCAGGTCGCCGAACTTTTCCTCGAACCCCGCCAGCACCTTGCGCAACTCCTCCACCCCCTGCTCGCACAGGCAGTGGAAGTGCAGACCGTCGATGGTGCGACATTCGACATTCGGCGGCCGACATCCGGTTGTCGACTGTCGATTGTCGGCCTGGTTGTCGGCCGTCGACTGTCGAATGTCGCACCTATATGCCTCCCACGCCCCCCGCGTCGTGCCCAGCCGCGAGCTGGGCCGGCACGGATCGTACGCGGGCGTGGTCGCCACGGACACCTCGGGGTTCACCCGCAGACCCACCGACACGCCCGCCGCGCGCGCCATCGCGCCGAACTTCTCCACCTGACGCGGCGAGTTGAACACGATGTGGTTGACGACACGCAGCAGTTCCGGCATGTCCTCCGCACGGAACGCCGGCGCGAACACGTGGTTCTCCTTGCCGGGCATCTCCTCATGCGCAAGCCGCGCTTCGAAGAGACCGCTCGCCGTCGCGCCGTCGAGGTACTTCGCCACGAGCGGGTACAATTCAAAGCATGAAAACGCCTTCTGCGCAAGCAGGATTTTCACCCCCGCACGTGCCCGCACGGAGGCGAGTACCTGAAGGTTCGCCTCCAGCTTCGCCTCGTCAATGATGTATCTAGGCATGGTCTTATTCTCCAAACTCCGTTTCCACCTTCGCCATGGCTTCCTCGTGCGAGACCTTCCGGGAACCAAGAGCAAGGATAACGACATTCGACATTCGACTATCGGTTGTCGAATGTCGCACCACGGTCGTCGGCCGTCGAATGTCGAATGTCGCCACCATTGCCTTCACTTCCACTCCCATTTGCGTGTACCGTTGCAATTGGGATACGCCTGGCAACTCCAAAAAGGATTGCCAGCGTTTGAGCCCTTCTTCGCCACTACCTTGCGCATCGGCCCGCCGCATTTCGGACACTTCGGCGCATCGCTGGCGGCAATTGCGGCATCGCGTGCCTCAAGGCGCACTTTCGTCAGATGCTCCGTAAAGCCACCCTGTTCGCGGAAATCCTCGCCGATCTTCTCGATCTGCCTGTGCAGTAACGCACACGCACGGTCGATCGTCACGAGAATCGCGTTTGCTGCGATGATCGGATCGTCATTTTCCAGAGCCGCCGCAAAACGCTTGCGCATCTCAAGGATGTGCTTTCCGTATTCATGGCGCAAATCATCTTTCGCCGTGAAGTCGCCAAAGGCGAGCGATTTCGCCTTGATGTATTTCGGATCGCGCTCGCTCCAAGGCGTTTCGCCGGCATCGACGATGAATGCCTCGTAGTCGCCGGCGAGTTCCTGCAAGGAGGCTTTCGCCACGTCGAGGAGTTTCAATTCGGTTTCCTTCGAGGTTCCGGCGCGAGACGAGCCCTCGACGATATTCTGCCGCGCCGAACGCGCCGCGCCAATCATCTGCCCCACGGTCTTGCCGAGGGCGTCGTTTTGGTAATTGTAGTTTCGGCGGCAGAACGTTGTCGTGGCGTGATACACAAGGCACGTAAGGCCAAACGAAAGCGTCTTGCGATAGCCGCCGTAGTGTCCGATGACGGGAGTCATGTTGGGAGCCTTTCAGTTGCTTTTTGAGTTAAGGCGACATTCGACGACCGACAGCCGACAGCCGGACGACGCCCGACATTCGACTGCCGACTATCGGTTGTCGAATGTCGCCACCCGGTCGTCGGCAGTCGAATGTCGATCGTCGCACCACTTTCGCCGGTTGCCGCCTGTCGTCTGTCGAATGTCGGCTTCATCCTACTATTACGTGCTTGTCTTTCGCTTCATTTGCAAATCGCCCTTATTTCTCCACGACCCGTGGCCAGGCGCCGCCGAGGTGGCCTTCGTGGAAGACGATCTCGCCCGCCGAAAGCGCGGTACGGAACTCCTCGTCGGTTCCGCAGAAGAGCTCGCCGTCTTTCGTGAGAACGGCCTTTCCGGCCTCTTCTGCGGGAATCAGCCGAATCGTGTTTCGGGCTGCCGCGATCATCTCATGCCATTTCCGGCAGAGGCATGCGGCATCCAAGGGTTCTTCGGATTCTATTGCCGCATCAAGCTCTTCCTGGACATAGCGAACGCGCATCGCCATGTCCAAAATGAACGCCGGACTAAAGCCCAAATCCTTGCCGCACGCCGCCCAGGCGAGGAACGGCAACGGTTGAAGCCTCTCGTGGCATGTGATCGTATCGACCCAGTCGCGCGGCACTTCCCGCCCCATCAACGCAAGCAACTTGTTTGTGGCAAGGTCGAATGGATGGAGCGTCAGACCAAGGAGTTCGTCTTCCAGAAGCGGAAAGAACCTGTAGGCGCTGTCGCTCACCCATTGGATGTCGGTTTTCTCTCCATGCGGACCGACAACCGAGACTTCCACGAAGTACGGAGCCTTCCTTTTCTCAATGATTTCAAAGCCCGCTTCACGCAACGCTTGGCTGTCGCATCCGTACGCGGCGTGAAGCGCCTCCGTGCTGTTGTTGAAAACGTCAATGTCGTGAGAAAGCCGCGGCGCCCTCAACTGGTAGTTGAGCGCGAGGCCCCCGGCAACATACGTTTCCCCAGACTTTATCCGTGAATCGGCAATCCGCTTGAGTACGTCGGCTTGAAATTTGGTGACAGCCATTTCCTGATCCTCCCGACACGCTTGTATGCATTGAGATCCCCATTGCGCTCAATCGACGTGAGAATCTGCTCGAGCTGAACGCCTGTATGCGGGCAATAGTCCTCCGGGGCGAACCACAAGCACATAACCTTGTAGTCGTCTAGCAGCGACCGGTACTCCGGCGTCTGGATGATTTCCGCTACTGTCATGTCATCTCTCCGGAAGGACAGTATACCAAATGCCTCGCCTTTCGCCTACGGCACCATCACGGGGTCGAAGGACTCCTTCCAGGGAAGACCCTGCACGTTCAGCTCGGCCATGAACGGGTCGGGGTCGAACTCCTCGCAGGTATGGACGCCCTTCTCGGTCCACTTGCCCTCGAGGAAGCACTTCGCGCCGATCATCGCGGGCACGCCCGTCGTGTAGCTGATCGCCTGCGAGCCGACCTCGGCGTAGCACTCCTGGTGGTCGCACACGTTGTACACGTAGTAGCGCACCGGCTTGCCGTCCTTGACGCCCTCGAAGATGCAGCCGATGTTCGTCTTGCCCTTCGTGCGCGGACCGAGCGTGGCGGGGTCGGGCAGGAGCGCCTTCAGGAATTCGATCGGGACGATCTTCTGTCCCTTGAAGTCGATGGGGTCGATGCGCGTCATGCCCACGTTCTCGAGGCACTTGAGGTGCGTGAGGTAGCTCTGCCCGAACGTCATGAAGAAGCGGATGCGCTTGATGCCCTTCAGGTTGCAGCCGAGCGACTCCAGCTCCTCGTGGTGGAGCAGGTACATGTCCTTCTCGCCCACCTGGTCGAAGTTGTACACGCGCTTGATCGCCATCGGCGCGGTCTCCACCCACCAGCCCTTGTCGAACGCCTTCTTGTTCTCGACGGCGACTTCCGGCTTGTCGTCCTTGGGATCGGCCACCCAGTAGCTGCCCTTCGCGGACACCTCGCGGATGTTGATCTCGGGGTTGAAGTTGGTGGCGAACGGATAGCCGTGGTCGCCGCCGTTGCAGTCGAGGATGTCGAGCGTGTGGATTTCGTCGAAGTAGTGCTT
>CAMPAF010000089.1 GCA_946631535.1 uncultured Verrucomicrobiota bacterium | reverse complement strand
CCCCGCCGTGTGCGGGCAGGTGTCGGCGGCGGCGCAGGACTGCCGTCTCGTGACGTGGCAGGAGGCCGACCGCGAGATATTCAACGCGCTCGCCGTGGAGAAGAACATGACGGCGCTTCTCCTGATGCTGATCACGGTGGTGGCGCTCTTCTGCGTGATGAACACGCTGCTCGTCCTTACGGTGCAGAAGACGTCCGAGATCGGGCTCCTGAAGGCGCTGGGGTTCCCGAAGGGCAAGATAATGGGCGCGTTCGTCGTGCACGGCCTCGTGCAGTGCACGGTGGGCGTCGTGCTGGGGCTCGCGGCGGCGTTCGCGGTGCTGAGGAACCTGCAGAACCTGGTGGAGATGCTTGCGCGCTTCGGGATCGAGGTCTTCCCGAAGTCGGTGTACGGGCTCGACTCGATCCCCTACCGCCTCGTCACCGCGGACGTGGTGTGGGTGGTGGCGATCGTGTTCGTGTTCGGACTCCTGGCCTCTCTCGTGCCCGCGTTCCTCGCCGCGTCGAAGAACCCGGTCGAGGCGCTTTCCCACAACTGATCAACGAGGTGAAGACATGGAAAGACTCCTGATTGCCGCCGCGGTCGCGGCCGTATGGAGAGCCGCCGTCTTTGGGGCGGACGCGGACCTGACGCGGCACGTGCTGCCGCTCATGGGTTCCGACAGCACGTTCGAGTTCTCTACGGGCAACACGTATCCGGCGGTGGGACGTCCGAACGGGATGCACCTCTGGACGCTCCAGACCGGCAAGAACGGCAGCGGCTGGATATACGGCTACCGCGACCGCACGATCCGCGGCATCCGCCAGACGCACTCGCCCAGCCCGTGGATCAACGACCACGGCGCATGGAGCTTCATGCCGCTCACGCGCGACGCCGTCGGCGAGGAGCAGCGCGCTTCGTGGTTCACGCACAAGGCGGAGACGTTCGAGCCTCAGCGCCTCAAGATATACCTCGCCGATGACGACACGACCGTGGAGCTGGCGGCCACGGAGCGCGCCGCCATAGCGCGCGTCGTCTATCCCACGACGGACACGCCGTATCTCGTGGTGGACGCCTTCGGCAAGGACGGCCGCGTGGAGGTGGACGCGGCGTCGCGCCGCATCAGGGGCGAGAGCGCCTTCTTCCGCATGGGACGTCTGCCGCAGGGGTTCGCGAACAGGTTCGTTCTTGAGTTCGACCGCGACTTCGCCGTGGCCGGCGGCGAGGGGCCGTCCATCGCCAGGATCAAGTTCGCGCCCACCAGGCGCGGCGAGACGGTCACCGTGAGGATCGCGTCGAGCTACATCTCATTCGAGCAGGCGGAGCGGAACCTCGGCGAGCTTGGCGACGGCGACTTCGGGCGCATCGTCGAGGAAGGTCGCGCGGCATGGAACGAGCGGCTCGGGCGCATCGGCGTGGAGGGTGCGCTCGACGACATGCGCAAGTTCTACACGTGCCTCTACCGCACGCAGCTCTTCCCGCTCGCGCTGCACGAATGCGGCGCGGACGGCGAGACCGTCCACAGGAACCCCGAGACCGGGCGCGTCGAGAAGGGCGTCTACTACGCAGGGACGGGTTTCTGGGACACGTTCAGGGCGCTCTTCCCGCTCCTCAACTTCGCATATCCCGACGTGAACGCGAAGATGACGGAGGGCCTCCGCAACTGCTGGCTGGAGTGCGGCTGGCTGCCGGAATGGTCGGCGCCGGGCATCGTCAACTGCATGATCGGCAACAACTCGGCGAGCGTGGTGGCGGACGCCTGCCTGACGCCGGGCGTCGCCTCCCGCGAGACGGCCGAGGAGCTCTACCGTGCGCTGCTGCACGGCGCGAACGCCGTGAAGGAGGGGAACAAGTCGTGCGGACGCGACGGGTGGGAGCTGTACAACCGCCTCGGGTACGTGCCGCGCGACGTGAAGATCAGGTATTCCGCAGCGCGTACGCTCGAGTACGCCTACGACGACTGGTGCATCTGGCGGCTCGGCGTGGCGCTGGGGCGCCCGAAGGACGAGACGGACGTCTACCTGCGGCGGAGCGGGAACTGGCGGAACGTCTTCGACCCGTCGCGCGGGATGATGTGCGGGCGGGCCTCGGACGGCGCGTTCGACGCGAACTTCGACCAGTTCGAGTGGGGCGCGGATTTCATCGAGGGGTGCAGCTGGCACTACACCTGGAGCGTGTTCCACGACGTTGGCGGGCTCGCCGAGGCGATGGGCGGCAAGGCGGTTCTCGCGAAGAAGCTGGACGAGGTGTTCGTCCTGCCGCCCGTGTTCCGCGGCTACGGCGGCAGGGTCATACACGAGATGCGCGAGATGCAGGTGGCGGACTTCGGCCAGTACGCGCACGGCAACCAGCCCATCCAGCACATGATCTACCTCTACGACTGGACCGACGAGCCGTGGAAGGCGCAGTACTGGGCGCGCGAGGCAATGGACCGTCTCTACAGGCCGTCGCCGGACGGCTACTGCGGCGACGAGGACAACGGGCAGACTTCCGCGTGGTTCGTCTGGAGCGCGCTCGGGATGTATCCGGTGTGTCCGGCGTCGGGCGAGTACGCTCTCGGCTCGCCGCTTTTCGAGAGGACGGTCGTGCGCATGCCGGGCGGCGCGACGCTCGTCGTCTCCGCGCCGGGGGTCTCGGCTGCGCGCCGCTACGCGAGGCGCATCACGTTCGCCGGCCGGGCGGTGGACTGCAACTTCGTCAAGTCCGCCGACTTGCGCAAGGGCGGCGAACTCGCGTTCGAGATGTCCGACAGGTGCGGACGTGGAGATTGACGGCGGACGCGAGAGGATATATAATGCCCGCGTCATGAAGAGAAGGGCATTTATTCGGCTGGCGGCCGGCGCTTCGGCGCTGCCGCTGTTCAACATAGGCAATCCCGCGTTCGCGGGAACGGTCGCCGCCGGGCGCAAGATACGGCTGGGCCTCATCGGGTGCGGCGGGCGCATGGGCCTGAGCACGCGCTACGGCATCCTCAACGGCATGTGCGAGGAGGAGATCGTCTGCATCGCGGAGCCGGATCCGAGCCGCTGGGAGAAGGTGCGTGCCGTGGTGAAGGCGCACCAGCCGCAGACGGACGTGACGAAGATACGCGCGTTCTACGACTACCGCGAGATGCTCGAGAAGATGGCGGGCGAGCTGGACGCCGTGGCGATCGCCACGCCCAACCACCACCACGCCACGGCTGCGATCCTCGCCATGTCGAAGGGCCTGCACGTCTACGTGGAGAAGCCGATGGCCCTCACGGTGGCGGAAGTGGACATCATGCACGCCGTCGCGAAGAGGTACGGCGTGGTGACGCAGGTTGGCAACCACGGCCACAGCGAGGAGGGCATGCGCCGCCTCGTGGAGTACATCCAGAGCGGCGCGCTCGGGCAGGTGCGCGAGGTGTGGGCGTTCGACGACCGCCTGAACGCGATGATGTACCGCCCTCCCAAGGCAGAGCCGCCGAAGGGGATGGACTGGGACTCCTGGTGCGGTCCGGCGCCCGTGTGCGACTACTACGCGCCGACGGCCGACCACAACGGGCTCCATCCGCACGACTGGCACTCCTGGATCGGCTACGGCAACGGCGCGATCGGCAACATGGGCACGCACATCCTCGATCCCGCGTTCTGGGCGCTGCGCCTGGGCGAGGTGGATCCCACGAGCGTCGAGGCCACCGACATCAAGTGGGGAGCGGAAGGCTCATGGACGTGGCGCAACACGATCCACTGGACGTTCCCCGCCCGCAAAGGGATGGACGCGATGACGCTCCACTGGTTCGACGGCGTGAAGGACGGCATCCCGTACGACAAGGAGCACGTGGACAAGATCGGCGTCTGCCGCAAGCGCGACTACCAGAACCTGCCGCCGATCATCGAGGAGCTGGAGAAGAAGTACGGGCAGAACCTCGGCTGCCTCGGCACCGTCTACATCGGCGAGAAGGGCGTGATGGCCATCGGACCGCACGGCGGCGGGTTGCAGTTCGTGCCGAACGGGCTCATGAAGCAGCTTCCAAAGCCGCCAAAGACCATCCCGCGCGAGAAGGGTCTCACGCACCAGGCGGACTGGCTGCGCGCCATCCGCAACCCGAACCGTCCGGCAGGATGCAACTTCGACTACTCCGCGCCGCTCGCGAGGACCGTGCTACTCGGTAACGTCGCCGCGCGCGCCGGACTGAAGAAGCTCGAGTGGGACGGCAAGCGCATCACGAACGATGTGGCGGCGAACGCATACCTGCAGACTTCCTACAGGAAGGGTTGGGAGATCAAGGCGTAACGGTATGAAGAGTCACCGCAACCGCAAGCCGATCAGGCGCGGGCTGAGGCGCCCGTTCGAGTGGTTGGGCATATTCCTGGGAATCGCCATCCTCGGGAACATGCCGCATCGCCTGCTGTTTGCGCTTTGCGACTTCATGAGCGCCGTGATGTTCTTCTTCGACCGCAAGGGGCGCATGCTCGCGCTGATTAATCTTCGGATAGTGCTTGGAAGGGAAATATCCCTGAAGGTTCCGCCGACGCGTCAGGAGAAGCTCATCCTGAAGCGGAGCTACCGCAACATGGCGCGCACCATCGGGCACGTGTTCTGGACCAGCCGTCGCGCGATGAAGCGGGCGGCGTCGGTCGCCTCGTTCTCGCCAAGGTGCATGGAGGTGTTGGCGGAGCACAAGCCGCTCGTCACCGTGTCGGCGCACATGGGATGCTGGGAGGTGCTCTCGCAGCTCGTGCATCTCCAGGGGCGGCGCATGATCTCGGTGGCGAAGAACATCGGCACGCCGGCCATGACGGAGTTGCTGATGAAGTCGCGCAGGGCCATTGGGCAGGAGATCGTCCCAGCCGATGGCGCGTTCCGTCCGCTTTTCGAGGGCCTGAAGGAAGGTGCCGACGTCGGTCTGCTGGTGGACCAGGTGGTGAAGCCGGCAAACGGCGGCGTGTGGGTGGAGTTCTTCGGGCGGCCGATGCCTGTGTCTGTTGCGCCGGCGTTCCTTGCGGCAAAGACGCACGCGACGATCGTGGTGGCGTGGAGCCGTCCGCTAAAGGACGGCACATACCGCTGCGAGTTCATAAACCTGTACCCGTGGCAGAAGGGCACGGACGTCTGGCGGCGAACGCAGGACTGCATCCACGACCTGGAGCGCGTGATTCGTCGCCATCCGTCCTGCTGGGTGCTGAACTACCGCTACTTCCGGAAACAACCTACCGAGGCAGACATCAAGCAGCTGTCGGAACGGAAGGCGAAATGCCAGCAGGCAGAAGCGAACGCCTAGTTTTACCAGCACTTTTCGGGGGTGAGGAAGAAGTCGGGGATTGCGCCCTGCTGGAGGACGGTGAAGTCCTCGAACGGGTATCCTGTCGCACGGCCGAACGTGATGCGCCAGAGACCTTCCGCCGGATGCTCGGCGGAACGGTATGCCGCCCATTCCAAGATCTGGTCCTGGTCCCATAGCGTGTTGCCGGCGGGATCCGACACCTGCGCGCGCACGCGTTCGGACATGCCCTCGCCCGAGACCGCGACGATGAAGGGAGTGTCGGCCGCAGCGCGGAAGTAGAGGGTGCCTTGCGTGGCGAATACGGTGCGGGCGAGGCCTTTCGGCGTAACCGCAATCGGGACGGACGTCGCCGAGAGGCCGAAGGCGTGGCTGCCGACGTCGGCGGTCATCGTGTAGAACCCTGCCGCCTTGGCCGTGAAGGAGAATGGCGTCTCGGCGGTGTCGTTCAGCTTGATGGTCGCGCAAGTCTTGCCGTCTGCGTCCTTGATCACCACGGGCTTGGGGGTGAAGGCCGGTTTGCCGACCTTGGTGAAGCGGCCAGAGAACCTGGCCTCGCCCGGCGCAGCCATGAAGAAGCGGTATGTGACTCCGCTGCGGAAGCGGAAGGGCTTGAGGCGTACTGTCTTGCCTGGGCAGGAATCGAACGGGCGGGCGGCGGCCGGGTCGAAGTCGCGCCGCTTGGGGGCGCCTGCGAGGACCGGCTTCGAGAAGTGGCTGTCGCGCCAGGCGGCGTCGAGCGCGAACGTGCTCGTGCCGGACGGGGATTCGACTGTCAGCTTGCCGGATATCTGGGAAGGCACGTCGGTCGAGAGCGCGTCCAGCTTTTGCGAGAGCCATTTGCGCGCGACGGGCTGGCGGATCGTGCAGTCGCGCAGCGCGATGCCGTCGGTGGGGCCTGCGCCGGGCGCGGTGGTGCCGAACGACATGTCGCAGACCTCGGCCGCGGCCTTGGCGTTCGTATGGCAGTTGATGAACTGGCAGTTGCCGAAATCGACGAAGACGGAGCTGGCCGGCTTGCGGCGCAGGAGGACGGCGAAGCCGCGCTCGTTCTCGAACGAGCAGTTCTCGCACGTCACGCGCCCGCGCACGAACGTTTCCTTGCGTCCGTTGGAGAGTGCAAACCCGTGCGCGTTCCCGCTCATGCGGCAGTTCTCGATCCTGATGGAGACGGGCTTGGTGGTGCCGTCGAGCTGGCCGAGGTAGAAGTCGAGGCCGATGCCCTGGTTGTTGGAGATCGTGCAGTCGCGCATCACGATGCCGGTGAGCTCCTCGGTCGGATGGTTGGGCTCGAAGTCGATGCCGGCAGCTGGCGGCGTGCCGCCGGTGTCGCGCAGTATGCACCGCTCGATGAGGAGGTTGCGCGCGGAGATGACGCTGATGCCCTGGCGGTACTGGCGGTCGCAGACCAGGTCGCGCAGCACGATGTCCTGGCACGGGCCATTCTTCCCCGTGACGCCCACGTACACGCCGTCGCCGCCGGATTCCAGGAGGGTGAGTCCTTCGACGACGACGTTGCTGCAGCTGAGGAGGTTTACGCTCATCCGCCACTCGGCCTTCGCGTAGGGCGGCGCCGCATAGTCGTCGCGGTGCATCCGCAGAGTGGCGCCGTAGCCGCTGAGCTTGACGTTCCTGGAGCGTTTCAGGGTGATGAGGGAGTCGCCCTTGCCGAGGAACGCGCCTTTCTTCGCGACCACTTCCGTGCCGCGCGCGAAGACGATCTCGCAGTCCGAGCGCGCGAAGAGCGGCCGCGTGATCCACGGGGACGCCTGCTTGTCGATGACGATCTTCCGCGCGCCGGAGTCGAGCGCCTTCTGGAGGATCTCCGTTGAGTCGTTCGGGTCGAACCCGAACGACGACGCCGTTACGGTGCCGTCGGCTGCCGCAGCCACCATCGTGCCGGCCGCCACTGCTGCCGCAAGCACGCGTTTCGCGAAGGAGAGGGAGAGTATGTTGCTTTCCATGCGCACATGATACCACAAAAACGCGGTTGCGTGTGGCATGAAATGCGGGCTTGCCGTCCGCGGGGAAAAGGGGTAGAATATGCGCCCAAACAAGGAGTCACATCTATGCCAAACATCGACTGGTCCAAGCTGGGTTTCGGATTTTCCGACGTAAACTGCCACATCCGCTACACGTGGAAGGACGGCGCGTGGAGTGCGCCGGAGTTCGTCAAGGATCCCTACATAACGATGCACATCGGCGCGAGCTGCCTGCACTACGGGCAGGAGTGCTTTGAGGGAATGAAGGCGTTCCGCCAGCAGGACGGGAAGATCGTGATCTTCCGTCCGGAGGAGAACGCGAAGCGCATGTACCGCACCGCGGTCCGCTGCGTGATGCCGCCGGTGCCGGAGGAGATGTTCATAGACGCCGCGGAACAGGTGATCCGCGCGAACGCCGAGTACGTGCCGCCGTACGGGACGGGCGGCTCGCTCTACCTGCGTCCGCTCCTGATCGGCACGGGCCCGCAGATCGGCGTGGCGCCGGCGAAGGAGTACACCTTCATGATCATGGTCATGCCC
This sequence comes from uncultured Verrucomicrobiota bacterium, assembly GCA_946631535.1. The sequence continues at coordinate 2,332 of CAMPAF010000089.1, read as the reverse complement.
GTGGGCGCGTACTACAAGGGCGGGCTCAAGCCCGTTCGCGCCGTGATCCTCGACGACTGGGACCGCGCCGCGCCGCACGGCATGGGCGACGTGAAGGTGGGCGGCAACTACGCGGCCTCGCTCTTCGCGCACGAGAAGGCGAAGCACGACGGCTGGCCCGTGGAGCTCTACCTCGACGCGAAGTCGCACACCTACGTGGAGGAGTTCTCCACGTCCAACTTCCTCGGCATCAAGGCCGACGGCACCTACGTGACGCCCGACTCCCACTCCGTGCTGCCTTCCGTGACGAACATGTCGCTCAAGCAGTGCGCGGCCGACCTCGGCTGGAAGGTGGAGTGCCGCCCCGTGCCCTACGAGGAGATCAAGGAGTTCGCCGAGGTGGCGGCGTGCGGCACGGCCGTGGTCGTCACGCCCGTGTGGGAGATCACGCGCGGCGACGAGGTGATCAAGATCAGCGAGCCGGACGCCGTCGGGCCGCACCTCCAGAAGCTCTTCGACACGGTCCAGGGCATCCAGTACGGACGCCTGCCCGACACGCACGGCTGGTGCCACGAGGTCAAGCTCTCGTAAGGCGGCGCGCGATGGAACTCCAGCGTCGCGTGTGGGTCGAGGTCGACCTCGGCAAGCTCCGCAGGAACTTCTCGCGCATAGCGGCCGCCGTCAAGCCGGCGAAGGTGCTGTGCGTGATGAAGGCCAACGCCTACGGGCTTGGCGTCCTCCCGTGCGCGGACGCGCTCTCGAAGACTGACTGCGCCGGCTTCGGCGTGGCCGAGCCGTTCGAGGCGCTCCAACTCGCCGGGCGCGGCAAGCCCGTGCAGATACTTTCCTCCATCCTGCCCGACGAGATCGAGCCGATGGTGGCGGCGGGCGTCACGCTTCCCGTCATCGACCTCCCCACCGCGAAGCTTATCAGCGCCGCCGCGCGCAAGCTGAAGACGACCGCGCACGTCCACTTCAAGCTGGACACGGGCATGGGCCGCCTCGGCATCCTGCTCGCCGACGCGCCGCGCACGATCCGCGCGGCCGTGAAGCTTCCCCACCTCGCCTTCGACGGCATCTTCTCGCACTGCCCGATGGCCTACGACCCGGCGAACGCCTTCACGGAGGACCAGATCGACGCCTTCCGCGCGCTGCTCGCGGATCTCGCGAAGGACGGCATCCGGTTCAAGACCGTGCACATCGCGGCCTCCGACGCCATCAACAACTTCCCGCGCGCGGCCAAGCCGCCGTTCACGCAGGTGCGCACCGGCATCAACCTCTACGGGTCGTTCGACCCGAACGGACGGCGCGCGCTGAAGGTCGAGTCCGTGCTGACGCTCAAGACGCGCGTCGCGCAGGTGCGCACGCTCCCCGCCGGCACGACGCTCGGCTACGGGCGCACCTGGTGCCTCAACAGGCCCACGCGCGTGGCGACGATCTCCGCCGGCTACGCGGACGGCCTGCCGCTCGCGCTCACGAACCGCGGGCACGTCCTCATCCAGAACATCCCTTGTCCCGTCATCGGACGCATCTCGATGGACTACACGACTGTGGACGTGAGCCATGTGCCGTCCGTCGCCGCCGGCGACGAGGTGGTGTGCCTGGGGGGTACTGGTCCCGGGCGCGTCACGCCTGACGACTGGGGTGCGCTCAAGGGCACGCACGCCTACGAGATCATCTGCTCGCTCGGCAACCGCGTCGAGCGCGTCTACCGCTAGGTACGGACCGACTGCGCCGTCTCGAAGATGGACGCGATGCTTATCCCGCAGATCTCAGGTAAAGGCGTTTTGCTATACTATCGGCATGAGAAAGACTTGGTTGAGTATGCTGCGGACAAGGCGGGCGGCGAGTTTGTTGTTGGCGTTGGCGGTTTTTGCGGCCGCCTTCGGCGAGGTCGGTGAGCGGCCGGGCGTGCTGACGGGCACGCCGGAGGCGCCGCTGCTCGTTTCGGCCATCGGCAAGATGGGCGGGCGCGCGTACCTCCTGGGAACCGATGGGCGGATCGTGTGGGAGCAGACCGGTTGCGGCAACATTCACCGGGCGTTCCTCTCCAATGGGCGATTGTTCTACGCCAACGGCTGCCTCTGGCGCGTGGACGAACCGGGAAAGGGCGCGGCGACGCTCATCTACGACCCTGCGCCGGGTGCGCACCGCGAGCGCTCGAAGACGGGCGAGGGCGTGTACGGTTTTGACCTGCTGGAGAACGGCAATTTCCTGGTCGCCGAGAACGCGACCGACTTCCTTTCCGAGATCACGCCCGACGGCAAGGTCGTGCGCCGCTTCAAGGGCAACGCCGCCTGGCTGGACGGCACGACGCCGAAGGACGTCCACCACCACTACCGCATGTGCCGCG
>CAMPAF010000088.1 GCA_946631535.1 uncultured Verrucomicrobiota bacterium | reverse complement strand
TCACCAGCTCGTCCGTGTCCAGCGCGAGGATCTCGCGCACTTCCTTTGCTCTCTGCTTCTGCGTCATTGTTTGTCCTTTCTGATGTTTTCTATAATCTTGACTTCCGTCGGGCCCAGTGCGAGGGGCACCGGTCGGCCGTCCACCGTCACGTCCGCCGAAAGCGGCTCGCGCGTGGTGTTGACCGCGACGAAAAGCGTCTTGCCGCCCAAGCGCCAGGCGCGGCACGCGAGCGCGTCGGGCGCGCCCGCGACGGGCGGCGGCGCGTCCGTGGAGAGGAAATATGCCTCGTACGACTTGATTTCGCACGCCATGCGCTTCACGTCCTCCCACCGCGTGCGGAACGACGTCTTCGCGTCCATCGCCACGAGGTCGAAGAACGAGTAGAAGACAAGCCCGCTCGCGCCGCCCGCGAGGCACTGCCACGCCATGTTGCGCATGTCGTCGTACGTCGGCGGACGGCAGGCATCAGGGAAATTCTTACGGTTCGATGCATACGCGCCCTTGTCGAACACCTGCGGAATCTGCCACATCGGCTTCAGGCCCATCAGCCCGTCGCGCGTAGCGCGCGTCCATTTCGTCACCATGCCGATGGGGTTGCGGTAGAGCGGATAGGGGTCCGTGCCCACCACGTCGAACGTGGGCAGGTAGCTGCTTACCTCGTAGTACTGGTAGATGGCGATCCAGCCCGGGTGGTCGGGGTCGTAGAGCTCGGCGAGCGTGCGCGCCCGCGTGAGGGCGTCGCGCTCGGAGATCGGCCGCTCGTCGTTCAGGTACCAGGCGAGCAGCGCGGGATGGCGGCGGAAGCGGCGGATGAGCGCGCCGTCGGAAAGATCCCTCCCCACCACGTTGTAGATCACCTTCAGTCCGTTCGACGCGCAGAGGTCCATCTCGCGGCGGTCCGGCGCGTGGTAGGGCATGAGGCAGTTGAACGGCCCCTCCCGATAGACGTCGAGCATCTTCGGTGCCACCTTCGACCAGTACATGCCGAGCGGGAAGAACGGCTTGCCGTCCACGATCGTGCGCCCGAACGCGTCGATCCGCACCGCGGGCGCGGCCTCCTCCTCCGGCGTCACGCGCTCGAACACGAGCGAGGCCGCGTGCACGGCGCCGCCGCGCGCCAGCTCGAAGCGCACGAGGTTCACGCCCGGCGCGAGGTCGGCGACGTCGCACGCAACGGACGCCGCGCCGTTCGTGACCGTCGCCGCCACGCGGCGCGCGCCCTTCGGGTTCTCCGGGTCGGTGAAGACGAACTGCGCCGCGTCTCCGGGCGCGGTCCCCGCCCCGTCGTTCAGCACGGCGACGAACCGCACCGGACCGTCCGCCGCACGGTTGCGGTAGCGCGAGGAGTAGACGCCGTCGACCGGCGGAGCCCCGTACGGACGCAGGTACGCGCCGTCGACGGCCGCCTTGCCCACGCTCTCGCGCGCGCAGAACGCCTGGAACATGACCTTGACCGCGTTCGTCGGGAGCGGCGGCGTGATGTTGGACTGCTCGGTCCAGTCTGCGGTGCCGCCCAGACCGGCGGTGTAGCTTCCGCCCACGTACTTGCCGTTCGCACCGTACCATTCGAGGCAGAAATGGACCTTCCCGCGCAGGTTCTCCGTCTTGACGAATCCTCCGAAGCGGTAGCGCCGCCCGGGACGCGCGTCCACGGTCTGCGACACGGTGCCGTAGTAGTTGGTGTCGGCGTTCTCGAACACCGCCGCGCGCGAACTGTCCATGCCGAGCCAGTCCGTCCGCCAGCGGCCGCCCCAGCCGCGCCACGCCTCGGCGCGCCCCTGCGCGTCCACGCGCTCGAACCGCGCGTTCCGCACGAGGTTCGTCTCCGCCACGGCCCACAGGCTCATGGCCGACAGCAACAGGCTCGCCAGCATCTTCATCGCGTCGGCTCCCTAGCGAACGATCACGGTCACGCCTCGTTGTTTCACGCGGATGTGCAGCTCTTTGCTGACGGACTTGTCGATGGCGATGATCTCGGGATCGTAGATCCAGTCGATGCCGACCGAGTGGCACGAATCGTCCGCCGACGTGCGGAACAGCCAATGGGACCCGCCCTTCCCCACCAGCTTCGGATCGACCGTGACCGCGATGCGGACATGCCGGCTACTCTCAAAGGCTATCCTCGGCAAGTCGAACACGGGATGGCCCTTCGAGAATCCCTCGGCGGGGATCTCCACGTGGATGGTCGTGTTCGATCCGCGCACGTAGAAGCCGTTGTCCTGGGCCACCTTGACCCACGTATCGGTGCCGCCCACGTACACATGCCGCTCGTTGGCGTTGTTGTCCGCGTTGCCGCCGCTCGAGTCACCCATCATGAAGATGCCGCTCTGAATGGTCAGATGGGTATTATACAGGCGGATGGTGGAGGCTTCCGTCATCTCGATGCGCGTGCCCGACACCGTCGCGTTGGTGAACACGAGCTCACCGCCTTTTACTTCCGTGTAGATTCGATTGTAGTTTAACGCACCTTCCACAACAACGTTCTGCGCACTCAGCCGCGGCACGGTAATAGACGCTCCGTCCGTCGCGGAAAACGTGACGTTCGTCCCGCGCGCCGTCACATCTTTCGAAACGGAGAAATTCGAACCGCTCCCGCTTGCCTCAATGCGCGCGTTTTGGAGGGAGAGCGCTTCCTGTAGCGTGACGGCACCGCCGCCCTCCACGCGGAACACGCCGCCGGTGACGGCCGTTATGCCCTTTCCCACGAACGACGACCCCTCGCCCGACACGACCACGCGCGCGCCATTCCCCGCCTCGGCGCGTCCAATCACCGTCGTCCCTTGATTGGTGAACGTCCCGCCGGAACACACGCGCACCCAGCAGTTCGATGCGGCCGCCACCCGGCTCCCAACGGTCATCCACTCTGCGATTGTCATCGTTCCGCCCATGACCTCGCAAGCTGCAAATGAGGAACCCCATCCCACAGTCATTCTTTTTCCGGCAGCCGTCGCGGAATCGGCGATCACGAAGAGGTTGGTGATTGCCTTCTCCGGCGTGTTGGCTCTCCCGCCGATGCTGACATTGTTTGCCTCGACCCGCGTCCCTTCTCCCGCCACACACACGTGCGCGCTGACGTTTTTCTCGCCCGTGCCGATGTTCAGGGTGTCTCCCACCGTCAGCGAAGCGCCGTTCGTCACGAAGAGACTGGGGGAAACGGTATTGCCCGACACGGTCGACCGGAGATTGAAGCTGCCTGTCTTCTGCTCAAACCAGGTATCCGCACCGTCCAAGGTGAATGACGAGCTGTTGGAGATGTACGTTCCGTCATACTTCGTCCCCTTGAATCCGCAGATGCCGCCCGACTTCTGCACGAGCTTTGCGCCGCTCTCGACGTGTACCGCGCTCTCCGCCTTCAGGCCCACGTTCGTCAGCGCCACGCCCGTGCCGAAATCGTTCGTTGCGGCAAAGGAACCGGTGTAGCGCAGCATCGCGCCGCCGAAGTAGTCGCCGTCGCCGCCCACCGTGAACGGCTGGGTGGGCCACGTCTTGATGTAGCACCAGTCGGTGGCGCTCGGGACAGAAGCCCAGTTCGCCGCGTCGTCGAGCTGGAAGTTCCCCGCGCTGCCCGTCCAGTCGACGGCGAACGCGCAGGCCACCCACCCGACGGCTCCGGCGGCCACCACGAACATTTTCATCCTCGCACTCTGCATAAGGCTCCTCTCTTGCTTCCAAGAACGGGTAAATTATACACGAATCCCCCGCCGAAAGGCAACAGTGTTGCGGGGTGAGCAGAAATTACAAAACGGGTGGAGGGACGCACTCCCGCGCGACCGCATGGGGAGCCGCCATCTTTGCGGCGGGCGGCCGTCGATGGAACGGCGGCCCTACTGCAACCCTCTGCGGAGTATTAGGCCATTTCCGGAATCAACATGGCCATGTAAAGAGGCAGCTTCAATACAACGGCTGAGAAATCCGCATCGCCCGGATGAAGGACTATGGGTCTTGCAACCACCGACGCAAACTTCCTCTGAAACTTATCCATTGACGCCGTTGTATAGTCATTGGCGCTCTTGACCTCGACAGGATAGATGTTGTGCCTTGCGGAAATCTTCGATTTTGAAAGGAGGAACTCTATCTCCATCCTGCTGTCGCGATCATCCTGCGTTCCGTTGAAATGATAGAACAGCTCCTGTCCGGCGGCCCGCAGCATCTGGGCTACCGCATTTTCCATGAGCATCCCCTTGTTCACCTCCAGCTTGCCGGTCAGTATCTTCCACTGCATATCGCATGTGGCGTTGCTATTCTCAGAAAACGCATGGCTGACAAGAAGCCCCGTATCGCCCATATAGCATTTTATAAGTGTCCTGTCTTCGGACATCTTCAGCCCGGCATTCGGGTTCGTCACATTACTGGCGATATTTACCGTCATCGACTCCGCAAGCCACTCAAAGGGGGAATCAAGATCGCGCATCTTGACTCCCGGTTTCACAAGCCCTGGCTTGAAGTGCTTTTCCTGTGCGCTCAGGGCACCAGGAATGTTGTTCCAGATGGCACGGACTTTGTGCTTAAGCCTGCCGGCGAACTTTCCGATGTCGTAGCTGTACAAATCGAGGATCGCCCGCTTTGCCTTTTCCGCGCCCCTTATGTCATGTCCGTTTGCAAACGCCTCGACGGCCTGCGGCATTCCGCCGACCACCAGATATTGCCGGAACGCCTCCATTGCAAGACGATGGTCGGTCTGTCCCATGGGGCGTCCTTCGGAGAACCTGCTGCGGATAAGCTTCACAAGTCCTTCTCTTCCCAAGGCCCAAAGGAACTCCTCAAAGTCCATCGGAAACATCTGGATTTTCAGTTCCTCGCTTGGAATGACAATGTCCTTGACATTCTTCTTGATTGAAATCAGCGAACCCCACCTTTTTAAGAAGATCAAAACTATCGTAAATACACCTTTTTAAGAAGTCGTCCATACGATTCAATACACCCCATCGGTAGGGACAGTGTTCCATCGCCGTCCGAATGCAACTGGGGGCAGGCCCTCGAAATGCTGCGAATCCCCCACGCCCAATCAGTGTCTAATGTCCGCTCACGGGGATCCGACGATGAAATCGCGCACGCCCACGGCGGACCAGCGCCAACCCTGCTGCTACTGGTATGATGGACATGGTTTTCATGGCAACTTCCTCGTAAACACACCAGAACCTGTAGTAAGATAAAAGAGCCGCTTGCGGTCGACCAGTACCTTGGACGAACACCCGGACGGTACACGTTCAGAACCTGACAGAATGTCCCAGCGCCGTCCACCATCGCGGCTGACGGCTACGGAACGGTTAGACGAGATTCCTGCTACGACAAGATCGGGCACGTGCGCATCAAATGAGACGAAGCCACATTCGCCCAGATTGCTCTCTGCGTACGGATGGAACGTCGCGCCGCCGTCAAGCGATTCCGAAAGCGTCTTGCCCGCGCGTAGAAAACGTCCCGCGCGGAACGGATCCGCCGCGCAGATGCCCGCGCCTCCCTTGGATTCGCGCCATGTTGAGGTCGCCTTGTCGAGATACCATCCCTTCCATATCTTTGCGGAATAGCAAACCGCCGATCCGTCGGTGCCAAAGTAAAGCTGCGGGAACGGTCCGCCCTTGCCCCATTCGTGTTCCTTGAAAAGATCCACGCCCGTTGGCAAACCGTCGCCAAACCACTCCCAGTCGTCCCCCGCGTTGGCGGTGCGGTAGATGCCTCCCTTGCCTTTCCCGACTGGGCCCGAGAGCAGAATCAGGAACGAGCCGTCGGACGGATCGCTTGCGATCGTGTAGGCCCGTACGCCAGGATTTGAGGCGTCGAGCTTCGGAAGGCCCCGCAAGGCCGGAGTCTCCCACCATCGGCCAGCACTAGTCGAACGTTTGACCATGCCAGGCCCCTTGCCGCCGCATATCATTGCAAGGCCGGGCGTCTTGCGCGAGTACGATGCGCTGCAGGCGTAGACCCATCCGTTCGGCGTCCAGAACCGTTCGCCGCCGTCTTGCGAGGAGAACAGCCCCATGTCAGCCACACCGTAGATGATGTTCTTCTCCGAGAACGGATCGCATTCTACCGTGAACGATACCAGCTGCATGATGCCGTCGACGCGGCTCGTCCAGTGCGCCCCGGCATCCGTCGTCTCCCATATCTCAAACCAGTCGGTCGCAAGCCAATGCCGACCATTCTGCGGATCGACGATCAGCGATCCGAGCGCGTCCATCGGATGCCCGGTCATGTATTGGAGACGCGGTTCCTTCTCCAGAACTCCCGCTCGCTTCTCAATGACTTCAACCTTCGTCCAAGCCGCCCCATCCGCGTCGCGTCGGTAGATGTCACCCTTGCCATTTCCGACGAGATAGAAGTCCCGCCCCGCGCCAAAGGCCTGATACCGGCCGGGCGAGAGCGACGAGCCGGTGTTGACCAGCGGAGCGATTTCCAGTCCCTGCGCGAAGTCCTCCCATGTCTCGCCGCCGTCGCGCGAACGCCTTACGCCCTGTTCATGGAAGTATGCGATAAGTTCGGCACGGCCCTGAATCTGACATATTTCAAATGGTGCATTGGCGGACAATTTCCGCCAGTTGCGTCCGCCGTCATCGGACCGGAACAGCCCCGTCTCGTATGCGCGCCCATGGAACTTGCACGCGCCATTGGCGCTAGGCGACATGAGATGGTTCGGCGGATTGGCGCAAGCGTAGATACGGTTTGACACGGCCCGGTCGTAGCGCAGGTCCGTAAGCCATGTCCGTTCAAGCCCGACGGCCTTCCACGTCTCCCCGTTATCGGCGCTCAATGCCACTCCGTCCCAGTCCTCGCCCGCCACCAGTTCGTCGGGGTTGTTCGGATTGCGCCCCAGCACAAGGCCAAGCATCCGCCGCGGCCCATTGCCATAGAAGCGTCCACACCTTGTCTTGCGGAACGAAGTACCGCCGTCGCGGCTGACGAAGATGCCGGCGGGATGTTCGAACGTGCCGCCCGAACACATGACAAGACTGTTTTCGTCGCGCGGATCGACGTCCAGCGTGCGTACGCAGTCGCCTGACACGTTTCTGTGGGCACCTGCGAGATTGCCATGCAGCGGACGCCAATGCCGTCCTGCATCGTCAGAGCGGTACGGACCGCCAACGTCCACGTAGGCGTACCACACGCGCGGATTCGACGGCGCGACCACGACGTTCTGCACGTATCCCCCGCCGTAGCAGGGCCACACCTTCCATTCCTGCGCCGTTGCCGCCATCACACTTGCCGCGAACGCCGCCGCCACCATCTGCTTTACGCCGTTCATCATCTTAGCGCACCACGAGCAGGGTTCCTGTAGGTTCCGGCAGTGGCGCATCCTGTATCTCGACCATGAAACCGCGTATGCCGCCCCACCATGACGAAGCATGGGTCCGGCGGAGCTTGAACGCGTTCATGCCAGGTACGAACGAATTTGCAGGCAATAGCTTCGCCTTCACCTCGAACTGGTATTCCACGCCGTCATCCGCTTCCGTGGAATTGTATAAAAGGTTGTTGTTCAGATACCAGCAGACGCGATTCGGCTTCTCCTTGAACTGGTTGTAGGAAACGAAGAGCGTATTTGAACAGCAGACCATATCCTCCGGCACATTGAGGAATATCGTCGTAGCAGTGTTCGTCGTCAGATCGTAGTTCGCAGCCGTCGGATCAAAGAGGGTGTCGTCGGAAAGGCCTCCGTCCATCGCCCGCCAGTAGCCGTTGACGATGTTATGGTATGTCAGCCCGGAAGTTGCGTCGAACTGCTTGTTGGGATTCATGTTGTAGTCGATCTGCCCGAGGCGGAACGATCCGCGCAGTTCGATCACATCGAACGTCACGCTCCCCTTGATCAATTTCAGCGTGAGCACGTGCGGACCTGTCTTTAGGTTGGTGCGGTCGACGAAGAAGTTGGCCGGATGTCCGGGCCTGAGCCTTCTGGCCTTCAGTCGTTCGGACGTGTTGCGAAGCGTGTCTTCCACCGTTCCCTCAACCCATCCGTCGCCCGAGATGGCCACGAGGCGTACGATCTGGTTCATCTGATCCCAGGATGGCGGCACCTCGAAGTCGATCTTCAGCGTGTCGTGCGTCCCGTTCAGCGTGCTCGGTACGATGTCCCATGTGCCGTTGGCGTCAACTTCGTACTGCGCCGACTCGGTGGCAGCGAATTCGTCCGCCTTGCCATCCTCCTTGCCGATGCGGAAGAGTGCGTCGCCGGGACGCGGGTCGGCCAGCGCCTCGCGACGCTCGTCCTCGTTCAGGATCTTCGGCCAAAGCGCAAACGCCGCGATATCGCCGGAGAACGTGGCTGGGCCGATTGTAATGGGATCCGTCGCTTCCAAACCTATTCTGGAGACGCTGATCGTGCTTGAGCTTGTCCATTTGGTCAACCATGGATATTGCCCCCCGCGCCACCAGGCGGTGCCATCGACACCCCAGTAGACGTTTAGAGCGCCGTTCTGGTTGATTCCTTTGTCCACCGCGGTGATGATCACGTCGCGCCACTCGCCAACAGGCAGCTTGATACCGTCTGTCTTCGTTGGATTCTTTCCGTCGTTGACGGCTCCGATCTCCCAGCACGTCGCAAAGTCGTCCGTTTCGGGGAAATACTTGAATCCAAATTTGAAGCACCGCTTCCCGCCCCAGTTCACGCCCGTGTCCACAAGAAAGAGCTTGTCAGGACTGCCAGGCGCGAATTTGCCGTCCCATCTGAACCTGATGAAGAGAGTGAAGTCGGGCCAGCTCTCGCCGGATTCAAGGGGATTCACGATCTTGAGGGACGAGCATTCCGCCGCCGTCGCGCAGTCGCCGTTCGGTAGGGATACGTAGTACTGCGTATTGGTGTAGAACGGGTTGAAGGCCGACCAGACGGCACCTTTCTGATATTGGACTCCATTCCCGGTCAGCGTCACCGTCTGGTGGACGGTGTCGCTCTTGGGCCGTGACGAGTCCACGAACTCGTTTGCCGCGAAGATGCCGTCGCCGTTTGCGTCGTAGCCGCCCCGGAACCATACCTTGGCCTCGTCGTAAACGTTGCCTGTCGCGCCAAGTGCCAGCGATGCGCTCGCAAGGGTAGCGACACCCGTTTTCATGATAAGGTTTCTCACGTTTGGTTCTCCTTCGGTTGCTTCTGGTTGTGATGAGATTGAGGTTGCAAGGCTGCCGCCAAGATAGCGGCTTCCCCAATTGGTTTCGTCGCCGGCAAGGTAACGTACAAGACCTGTTTCGCCGCCGTGAAGGCTGCTGCCCCGGCCAGAACTGCCGCCGTCTGGAATGTAACGTTCGCCGGCGGCTTCCTCGGCGTATTGGGTGATGGCCTGTTCGCCGATCCATACTGCCGCAAAGGTGGCTGCGAGCAGTGCGAGGGTGGCCGCGAGGCCGCCCCAGCGTGAGAGGCGGAAGCGGCGGAAGAAGGAGACGCGGGCCTTGTCGCGGACGAGGATTGACGCGACAAGCCGGTCGGCGAAATCGGGCGGCAGCGAATGCGGCGGCTCGGCCTCGGCGTCGTTCATCGCACGAAACCAGCGCGCGTGCTCGGCCTGCTCCGCCTCGTAGAACTTGCGGCAGTCGCGGCACCGCGCAAGGTGAAGGTCAAGCTTGCGCTTGACGCCGCCGGACAGGCGTCTGTCCAGCGCATCCTCGAAAAGCTTTCTGGTCTCCTGGCAGTTCACTGTTCAATCTCCTTTCCGTTAGACGGGGCGTCCGGCCGAATCGTTCGCGCGATTCTCTCGCGGATGCGGCATTTCGCCTCGTGGAGGCGCGACTTCACCGTCCCTTCCCGGACGGAGAGTATGCGCGCGATTTCTGGGATGGTGAGGTCTTCGTAGTAGCGGAAGACGGTTGCGGCGCGCAGGTGCGGCGGCAGTTCGCGGACGGCCGCGCGGACGATCGCCGCCTCGTCCTGGGCGGAGAGCTGCTCGCCGACGTTCGGGTGCGGGTCCTCGCAGGGCGGCAGTTCTTCGGGGAAAACCAGCGCGTTCGCCGCCTTGCGGCGGGCGTCGGTGCGGATGAGGTTGACGAGTATCTCGTAGAGCCACGTGAAGAAGGACGAGCGGCCGGAAAAGAGGCGGATGCGGTCGACGGCGCGCTCAAGCGTGCGGAAGGCGTAATCCTGCGCGTCCGCCTCGTTGCCGCACAGGCGGATCGCCGTCTCGTAGAGGCGATTGCCGTATTCGGACACCAGGCGGCGCGT
>CAMPAF010000087.1 GCA_946631535.1 uncultured Verrucomicrobiota bacterium | reverse complement strand
CCTGCCGTAGGGCGCATGGCTGCAGCCACCAGCCCGCTCGATATCTTCTCCTGAATTGTGAATTAACCACGAAATACGCGAACCGCACGAAAAGCCTCTGTGCACTTTCGTGTATTTCGTGTATTTCGTGGTTTTAATATCTACCGGAAAGTGATGGTGCGGGAGTCGGGGGTGTCGCCTAGCGTGAAGACGACATGGCGCGCCGTGGACGGGATCAGATCGCCGGCGCGGTCTGGCCACTCGACGAAAAGGACCGCGTTGCGCGCGAGGTAGTCCTCCCAGCCGATCGCTAGCACGTCGTCGGCGTCGTGCAGGCGGTAGAGATCCATGTGCACGAGCAGGAACTTCTCCACTGGATGCTCCACGACGAGGCAGAACGTCGGGCTGGTGACTGCGCGCTTCGCGCCGAGCGAGGCCGCGAGGCCCTGCGTGAACGTGGTCTTGCCCGCGCCGAGGTCGCCCTCCAGGCACACGATGTCGCCAGGCTTAAGCTCGGCGGCGAACTGGCGGGCCACGGCCCAAGTCTCCTCGACGGAAGATACGTTGTATGCCTGGTTCATGCGAGCCAGCCTCCTTTCTGGAGTTCGCGGAAGAAGAGCGGAAGGTAGTCGGGGGCGAACGCGGAACCGTGCGGGAGGCGAACGAGGCCGGGGATGTCCGCGGCGAGGGGCGAGGCTGCGGCGAGGGGTTCGCTCTTGAACACGTCGAGGTACGCTGCTGCGATGCGCCGCATGCGGAGCGTGTCCGCGAGCGCTTCCTCGTCCACTGCGTTTCCGCGCCCGATGTTGACGATGACGGCGGAGCGCTTCATCGAGCGCAGGACGGAAGCGTCCACGATGTTGTCGGTGCCGGTGTCCGACGGCAGCACCACGATAAGCCAGTCAGCCGTCTTGAGGGCAGGCTTGAGATCGGCGATGTTTGCGCGCCGTATGCCTACGACAGAGACGCCGAGCGCCTCGAGCTTCGCGCCGACGGTGTGGCCGATCTTGCCGTAGCCGAGGATGACGGCCTTCGTGCCTGCGACGAGCGAGCAGAAGGGGCTTAGCTCCGCGCGCGGCCAGAGGACGCCCGCGCGCTGCCAGTCGTAGGCGCGGTAGAGCCCACGCGCGTGGGCGAAGATGCATGCGACGACGGTCTCCGACATGATCTGCCCGTGGAACGCGCCGTTGACGCGCACGATGCCGGGCGGCATCTCGGCGTCTGTGGGCAGCAGCTCGCGGCCCGCGCTGGGCGTCGCGAGGACGCGCAACTTCTTCGCGCGAGCGAACCATTCCTTCTTGAATTCCCACACAATCGCATGGGTGGCACAAGGCAGCGCCTTGAGGAAGGCGCGCTCGCTGCGCACGACGGTGATGACATCGCCGCCAGAACGGCGGCTATCCATATGGGGAGCCGCCATCTTGGCGGCGGAACAGACAGGGAAAACCGCCGTCTTGGCGGCGGTTACGCACTCTTTGAACACGGCGAGCGAGCTGGCGTCGAGCCGGAACGCGCTGATCGGCCAGTTGAGCCAAAGCAAATAGCGTGGTGGAATTGTAGCGACATTCGACATCCGGCGACCGACAACCGGGACGACTTTTCGACTTTCGACTTTCATATCTCAACCCCTCAACCTCTCAACCCCTCAACACCATGCACGTTTTCGGCACTACCCGTATCCCGTGACAGGCCGCTATGCAGATGCCGTAGTTGGTGACTGGGACGCCGGCCGCGCGGCATCGGGCGAGACGGTTCTGGACGGCGCGGCGCGTGAGCATGCATGCGCCGCAGTGGACGACGAGCGCGTACGGCGAGAGGTCGTCAGGGAAGGCGTTGCCGGACGTCCAGGCGAAGTTCAGCTTCTTGCCGGTGTATTCCTGGATCCACCTCGGCAACTTGACGGTTCCGATGTCCGTGCACTGGCGGTGGTGCGTGCAGCCCTCGCTCACGAGGACCCTGTCTCCGTCCTTCAGTCTCTTGAGCGCGTCCGCGCCGGCGCAGTACGTGGCAAGGTCGCCTTTCGCGCGCGCGAACACGATGGAGAAGGAAGTGAGCGGCACCTCTGGCGGGACGACCTTGCTGACGGCGCCGAAGGCCTGAGAGTCGGTGACGACGAAGCGGGGCGGCTCGGCGAGGCGCGCGAGGGTGGCGGCGAGTTCGGTCTCGCGGCAGACGAGCGCAGACGCGCCGCCGTCGAGGATTTCGCGGATTACCTGCTGCTGAGGGAGGATAAGGCGGCCCTTGGGAGCGGCGGAGTCGATGGGGCAGACGCAGACTACGCAGTCGCCGGGAGAGACCAGGTCGGAGACTAGCGGGCGTGTGGGGTCGGAAGGGGCGAGGGCGGCGATCTGTCGCTTGAGCGCCTCAACGTCGTCGCCGCGCGTGTAGACGAGGTGGGGGACGTGCCGGCGGTCGCAGTCGGCAATCAGCTCGTTCTCCAGCGGACCGAGCGTGTCTGCGGTTACGACGATGGCGATGTCGGTGGCGGCGAGGACCTCGCGGGCGCGGCGGACGCGCTCTGCGCCGAGCGATCCCTCGTCGTCGAGGCCGGCGGTGTCGGTGAGCAGGCAAGGACCGAGGGGAAGAATCTCCATCGCCTTGGAGACCGGGTCGGTGGTGGTGCCGGGGACATCGCTCACGATGGCGACCTCCTGTCCGGTGAGGGCGTTGATGAGCGAGCTTTTGCCGGCGTTGCGCCGCCCGAAGAAGGCTAGGCGCACGCGGTCGCCCGATGGCGTCTCGTTCAGGCCGGCCATGCCGTTTCCTTTTTCGCTGTCTGTTCCATGGCCGACAAGTATAGTGTATTTCGCGCCGCGGTGCAAGAATTGCGAGCTTGGACTTGAAGTGCCAGGTTCCCGGCCCGTTGATGGCGCCGTCTGTTTGGTGTATAATCTGCCGCATGAGCAATTCTCGTCTGGTCGAAACGGGCAGATGCCGCCTCATGGCGGGTCTGCTGGGCATGCTGTTGGCCGCGCTCGGCGCATTTGGCGCAACGCGGCCCGGGTCCGCGCAGCCTTCGGACGCCGAACGTGCTGCGCGCCGGAAGACGCTCATCGCCCCCGTGGCGGAAGGCGTGCTGCGCGTGCGGCCCACGTTCGCCGCGAGCGGCGTGTGCTACGGAGCGGCGAAGGCCGTGCCCGGCCTCGCGCTCGAGTGGCGCAAGCGCGGCGCGGGGTCGTGGCAGACGCTGCGCGAGTTCCCGCACTTCGACGAGACGGGCGACTACCGAGGCTCAATCCTGCGCCTCGAGGAGGACACCGAATACGAGTTGCGCATTGTGGCGGACGGAAATGTCCGCGCGCAGACATCGTTCCGCACGTGGGCGAGCGAAGTGCCGGTGGCGCGCACAGTGTGGCTCGACGCGCAGACGACGTTCCCCGTGAAGGTGAGCGACCGCGGCAAGCCCGACGGCTGGGTGCGCTATGCGACCAAGCCCGGCGTGGTGCTGGACAACCCTACTGAGAAGGAACTCTGCTTCCAGGTGGAGGGCGCGGCGTACGTGCTCTTCGACAACCTCACGATCCGCGGCTCCGGTGCGCGGTACGTGATGACCATCGAGAAGAGTTCGTGCGTGCGCGTGCGCGGCTGCGACATCGCGCGATGGGGACGCGTGGGCACGCCGCGCTTCGACATGCTCGGGCGCCGCCACGAGGTCGGCAAGCCGGCGCGCGGCTACGGCATCAACATGGACGGCGCCATCAAGATCGGAAGGGGAAGCCAGGCGGTCGTGGTGGAGCGCTGCTTCATCCACGACCCGCGCGGACGGGCGAACAGCTGGTTCTACTCCCACCCCGCCGGACCCGAGGCCGTCGTCCTGCAGAGCCCCGACCACTCCACCGTCATCCGCTGGAACGACTTCGTCGGGAGCGACGCGCACCGCTGGAACGACGCCGTGGAGAGCATCGGCAACTTCAGCGCGGACGGCGGCTTCAACCGTGACGCCGACGTCTACGGCAACTTCATGGCGATTTGCAACGACGACTGCATCGAGCTCGACGGCGGTCAGCAGAACGTGCGCTGCTGGGACAACCGCTTCGAGGAGGCGCTCTGCGGCGTGTCCGTGCAGGGCTGCATGGCGAGCCCCGTGTACGTGCACGACAACGGCTTCTACTCGATGGGCGACGAGTTCGGGCTCGCCGGACAGACGATCAAGACCGGCGGCGGCGAGCACGGCGCGGAGGCCTGGGCGTACATGTACGGCAACCTCCTCTGGGGCACGGGCACCGGCATCACGCGCATGCAGCTCCTGCGCCTCCAGACACGCGGCAACACGTTCTGCGGCGCGCAGAAGTTCCGCGGACGCGACGTGTCGCCGTTCATGACGAGCATGGATGACAAATTCGGCGTCGAGCTCGCCGAGAAGGACCTTCCCGTGAAGTGGCCGGCGCGTCCGGCGGGCTTCCAGCTCGACCGCGCGCGCTTCTCCGGCATCCAGGTGGCGAAGGGACGGGCGGCGCCGGCGCACGTGCGCGTGACGGCCACGGGCGGCGCGCGCGACGTGCCGTTCGCCGTCGCGAAATGCGACGCGTTCGACTGGTTCGACGTCGCTCCCGCGCAGGGCGTGATCCCCGCGGGCGGCAAAGTGATGTTCACCGTCACGTTCCGGCCCGAGCGCATGGTCGACCGCCACAACTACCGCGGCGCGTTCCTCGTTCGCACGACGGAGGGCCTGTCGCGCCCCGTGTCGCTCTACGCGGAGACGGATTTCGTCCCGCCTTACAAGGCCGCGCGGGAAGGGGATTTCGCCCTCTACGCGGACGGCCTGCGCGAAGGCGAGTTCAAGACCTTCGACCGCAAGAAGGAAACCGCGTTCACGTTTGACGTGCCGAAAGCTGGACGCTACTACATGATGGTTCACGCAAAGGGGGGGGGGCGCGACCGCCTGCTCGTGGCGGTGGACGGCGAACAGGCGGCCGAGTCGATCCAGCAGACCAAGCCCTATCCTACCTGGACGATGCTCACGCCCGGGCACAAGTTCGGCGACATGACCTGCCACTGGGATTTCCAGCCGGGACAGCACACGGTGCGCATCCGAGCAACGCCATACGGCAAGCCCCAGTACGACGGCCTCGTGCTCACGGACAATCCGGGCAGCTTCGAGCCTCGCTGAGGCACTTCTAGCGTCACTCCGATTTTGGAAATTTTGCACAATAGAGTACGTTAGCGGCGATGCGGGCCTGCGACTTTATGGTATAATGTCTGCGTCATGATTCGGTTTGAGAACGTCGTGAAGCGGTTCGACGGCAGGGAAGTCCTTGCCGGCGTGTCCTTCACTGTCGACAATGGCGAGGTGCTTGCGCTCGTGGGACCGTCCGGCACTGGCAAGTCCGTGACGCTGAAGCACCTCGTCCGTCTCCTGACGCCGACATCCGGGAGCGTGTGGCTGGACGACATGGAGATTTCCTCTGCGCGCGGCAAGGCGCTGGAGGCGATCCACGCCAGGATCGGCTACCTGTTCCAGGGCGGCGCGCTGCTGGGCTGGCTCACGGTGGGCGAGAACGTGGCGTTGCCGCTCAGGGAGCGGACGAATCTGGACGACGCTGCGATCGACCGGCGCGTGGCAGACGCGCTCGCTGCGGTGGATCTGTCGGGCGCGGCGGATCTCTATCCGGCCGAGATATCCGGCGGAATGCAAAAGCGCGCAGGCCTTGCGCGCGTGCTGGTGCGCGAATGCGACATCGTGCTTTACGACGAGCCGACGTCGGGTCTGGACCCGGTTACGTCGATTACGATCAACCGCCTGATCCGCAAGCTGAACAAGGAGCGCGGAGTCACCTCCATCGTGGTGACGCACGACCTGCAGGGCGCGCTCCTCTTCGCGGACAAGGTCCTCATGCTTAAGAACGGGCACGTGGTGGAGATGGCGCCGCCAGCGGAGTTCGTGCGCTCGTCGAACCCCGAAGTGCGCGAGTTCCTGGAGGCGCAGTTCATCACGCCTGACTTGCTGGAGAAGAAACTATGAGCAGAAAAAACAGTGATGTCTTTGCTGAAGTGATCGTCGGCATCTTCATGGTGGCGGTGCTGGCGCTTCTGGCGTACTTCACGATCGTGATATCGGGCGTGGATCTCCTGCTTGGCCGCGCGAAGACGTCGGCGACGTTCGTGTTCCGAGACGTCGGCGGGCTGAAGGAGCGCGACAGCGTGATGTACCGCGGCATGAAGGTGGGCGCCGTGGAGCGCATCGAGCTGGGATCGTCCAACATCACGGTGCGCGTGAAGGTGGACAGCGACGTCGTGATGCGCGAGACGGGGCAGGCGTCGGTGTCGGCGCTCTCGCTTCTCGGCGGCAACTACCTCCTGCTTGAGGAGGGCACGGGGAAGGTGAAGCCGCTTGGCACGACGGTGTTCCATGGCGAGCCGCCGGTGGACTGGATGCGCGACATCGGCGAGATAGCGCGCAACCTCAGCGACCTCACGTCCGAAGGGAGCCTGAAGAACATCGTGACAAACTTCGAGGAGACCGCCAAGAACCTCAACCTCATCGTTGCGCGCGTGGAGCGTGGCGATGGTACGGTAGGCAAGCTACTCTCAAGCGACAGTGAACTCTACGACGACCTCACGAACACCGTCGCCAGCGCGCGGCAGACGTTCGACAACGCGGCTGCCATCTCCGCGCGTCTGGAGAAGGGAGAGGGAACGCTCGGCAAGCTGCTGTCTAAGGACGAGGCGGCCTACGGCGACCTTACGAACGCTGTGGCGAGCATAAAGGACACGTTCGCGCATGCGGCGTCCGTGGCCGAGCGTATCGAGAAGGGCGAGGGCACGCTCGGGCGCCTGCTTGCGAAGGACGATTCGCTTTGGGGCGATCTCACGAACACCGTCGCCAACATCCGCGCTGCCTCCGAGAAGCTGAAGAGCAGCGAAGGCCTGCTTGGGAAGATCATGGACGACAAGGAATTGGCCGACAACGCCTCGAAGCTCATGGAGAACCTGAAGTCGGTGTCGGACAAGCTGGCGAAGGGCGAGGGAACGCTCGGCAAGCTGACGACGGACCAGGAGATGTACGACGAGGTCAACGGCCTCATCAAGGACGTTCGCCAGATCGTGGACAACTACCGCGACACGACTCCCATCTCGACTTTCGGATCCCTGATAATGGGTGGACTCTGACGCATGGCCTGGTTCACCTTCCGAAGGGCATGGATGCTGGCCGGGTTTGTCGCGGCCGGCATGGGCGACTGGTTCCTTGCGGTCAAGGGCGCGCCTAGCCGCTCGCCGGAATTCCTCTGCGGCGTCGCATGCTTCTCGCTGGCGCAGGTCCTTTGGACGTTCGGGCAGCTGCGCGAGGCACGTCCGGACTGGCGCATGGCGCTCGCGCTTGCCTTGCCTCTTGGGATATTCGCCGGCGTCAGGCTGGCGCCTGTGCTGCCGATCGCCACGGGAGTCGCCGTAGGCGCATATGCGGTCCTCACCGCCATCGCATTCTCTGTCGCGTACGCCACGCGGCGCGTGTTCTACGCCTGCGGGATCGGCATCCTGTGCGCCTCTGACCTCATGATCGGCGGCGGTCTCTTGCGAATGCCGGGCTGCCACATGCTGGCCGGCCCCATGTACGTGCTGGCAGAGGTCTGTCTGCTGATCTCGTGGATATTGCCGCGGGAGTGGCGCTTCGCTCCGGAGAAGCGCAACGTGTGGACGATGGCGTCGTTGGGCGGCTCAGCGGCGTTCCTCCTGTTCTTGCTTGCGGGGGTCTGCTATCCGGGCGGGGGATACAACCCGTTCATGAAGATGCTTAGCGCACTAGGGCGCACGGTCGTGCGCGGAGTGGCGTATCCTTGGTGCCACTACCTCTTCATCGCCGGGCTAGGATGCGCCGCGCTATCGGTCGCTCACGTGTGGGCTTGCATTATAAGGAAGAGCGAGTCACTGGCGAGTGAGCGAATGCGGAACGAGCGGCGTGTCGGGAACCGCTTCCTCGAGAGCCCATGGAGGGGAAAGCTTCTGGCGTGGGGCGGGCCCGTCAATGTCGCGGGGCTGTGCACCATCGCCCTCGTGCCGGAGAACGTGAACATGCTGTTCCACAACGCGGGCTGCCACATGGCGGCGCTGGGAGGGGCGGGGGTGCTGTTCGCCAGGACGCGCAAGGACGCGAGGCGCGACCTCGTGTGGGCATGCGTCCTGCTGTCCGTCATCTCGTCCTTCGGCGCCTTCCTGTTTCTGCACGATGCTGACCTGTTGCCGTTTGCGCCGTGGGTGACGGCAACGCAGAAGGTCCTGATCGTGTCGTTCGCCGTGTGGGTGGGCGACATCGCCTGGCGCGAGCGCTCCGCGCCGCTTAGCCGCTGGCAGATGGTAGTGCTTGTCGCGATTCTGGCGGCTGGGATGGTGGCGGTGGCGGCCGGGACGACGGAAGTTCCGCCATTTGCGTCAGAAGCAAAGGAAGCGTCGGCTGATCGGCCTGTAAGCTCGTTCGGGCGTCCACTCGCCGAAGACGAGTTGGCGGCGCTCCGCTGGCTCGACCATGTGACGGGCAAGCTGCCGCCCGCGGAGGAGAAGTCCTGGTGGGACATCGGCGGCACGCAGCACGGGAATTTCTCCAAGCGCTACCACATCGCCTTCTGCGGGTATGCCGCGGCGGCGCTTGGGATGCGCGGCGACGCTGCCCAGCGCAAGACGGTTGCGCGCATCCTCGGCAACTGCATAGAGCGCTACCTGAAGCGGGACGTTTGGGCGTACTCTATGAGCAAGAACTATTGGGGACGCAAGCCATGGGCTCCGGACCCCTGCTATCGCGAGAACGTGATGTACACCGGTCATCTGCTCCAGCTCCTGGCGCTCTACGAGACGTTCACTGGCGACAAGCGGTACTGGCGCGACGGCTTCGACTTCGTGTGGAAGGACGGGAAGCGCGTGCACTACGACGTGAAGAAGCTCATCGACGTTACGGTATACCAGATGCGGAATGGCCCCAACGGCGGCATCACGTGCGAGCCAGGGCTCATGTTCTTCCCCTGCAACAACCATCCTCACGTGGCGCTGTCGCTCTTCGCTAGGCTAGGTTACGGGGACTGGACGAAGGACGCGCGCCGGTGGGAGAAGTGGGCGCTTGCCAAGTACGTCGGTCCCATGTTCGGCGGCGGCGCGATGAAGCTCGTGTACCACGTAAGGTCGGGAATCTTCTACCCGCGCGGCGACGGCGCGCTGGACGGCTGGTCGCTGCTCTGGTACGAGCCGTGGGCGGCAGACCGGCGGACGGCGGTGGCGCTCTGGCGCAAGGCGGCCGAGAAGATAGACTGGGAAGGCCTTGAAACGCGGCCCGACGTTGGTAACGAGGATTTCACCTGCTGCCGGCCGGTGGACGTGCCGCCGGTTGCGGCATCGTCGTTCCTCGCCGCCGCCGCGCGTGCGTGCGACGATGACGAGACGGCGGATCGCCTCGACGCCATCGCGGACAAGTTCCTCGTCCGCGAAGGCGGCATGCTTCGGCTCGAGGCGGGCCGCGACTGGCGCATCGGCGCCACGGCCAACCGCATCATTTCGCTCGCCGAGAAGAACGGCAGCCGTCTCAGGGATCTCGTGCAGGGCCGAGGCCCGCTCAAGTTTTGAGGAAAAACTTCAAGGAAAGGAACAGCACACCATGCGTACGACATTATTCTTCGCGCTCGCGGTCGCGGGCATCGCGTCTGCGGGCTTCGGCAGGCTCCTGCCGGTGGAGATATACGAGAAGGGCGGCGGCGACGTCGACTGCGCGGCCAAGTACACCGTCCAGGAATGCGTGCGCGAGGCGAAAGGCGCGCCGGCCGGCTGCAAGCTCTTCACGCGTCTCGTGAAGGTGACGAACCTCTCGAACGAGACGCGCACGTTTCAGGTGGCCGTGCGTGCGGACACCTCCTTCAAGCCGACGAACTGGGTGATCCCCGGCGTCATCTACGGCGACAACAAGTTCGGATCGCAGGTCTCGCCGAGCGGACTTGAGCGCGACGGCGAGCCGTGGGTGTTCGGCTACGACCGCGCGGCCATCCCGTCCTGCACGCTCTCCGAGACGAAGGACGAGCTGTTTGCGATGTACGCTTCGGACCGCGACGCGGCGTCGCTGGAGAGTTCCTGCTCGATCCGCAAGCTCGAGGACGGCCGCTTCGAGCACCGTATCATCTACCCGATCCGCGAAAGCCCCGTAAGCTACACGTTCAAGTACAGTTACACGGGCCGCTACGACACGTGGATCACCCTGCCGCCCGGCGGGAGCTTCGAGGCGGAGTCCTACTACATGGAGGGGCGTCCCCGCTACGAGAACTGCGGTTACCGCGAGGCCCTCATGGCGGCGATGGCCACGCTCAAGCACGACCATCTTCCGGCGCTCGACGCCAAGACGGCGTACGAGGTGTCGCACCAGTGGCTCCGCGA
>CAMPAF010000086.1 GCA_946631535.1 uncultured Verrucomicrobiota bacterium | reverse complement strand
ATAGTTGTTTCCAATCATCAGAAGGCTCGGCGGTGAATTACGCAGATGCGCCCTTCCGCGACGCGCCGAGGTTTGGTATAATGCGCGCGACCACATCTACAGGACGAGAGACATGATTGAGACGGACGTATTGATTGTTGGTGCCGGCCCCGCAGGCCTGGCCACAGCCATTTCCATCGTGCGCGAGGCGGCGCGGCGCGGCGACAAGCCGCTGCGCGTCGTGGTGCTCGACAAGGGACGCAGCCTCGGCTCGCACGTCCTTTCCGGCGCCATTGTCGATCCGAGCGGATTTGAAGGCTTCCTCACGCAGGAAGAGGTTGCGCAGCTGCCGTGCGAGACGAAGGTGGTGAAGGAGTCGTTCCGCTCGCTGCTGACGCGGGGGTACTCCATCCGCATCCCGTGGATGCCGCCGATGATGAGCTCCATGGGCTATCCGGTCGTGTCGCTGACCAAGGTCGTCGCATGGCTCGGGCAGGTCGCCCAGAAGGCAGGCGTCGAGGTGTACACCGGCTACGCCGTCGCGGAGCTGGTGGAGGAGGACGGCCGCATCGTTGGCGCGCGCACGGGCGCGAAGGGACTCGACAAGGACGGCAGCAGGAAGTCCAACTACCTCGCTCCGGAGGAAATCCGCGCAAAGGTTACCGTGCTCGCCGAAGGCGGATGCGGCATCCTCACTGAGAAGCTGATCGCGGAGAAAGGCCTGCAGGGCACGCGGCCGCAGACGTACGCGCTCGCCATCAAGGAGCTGATTGAGGTGCCGTCCGGCACGCAGACGGCGGGCGAGGTGATGCACACGTTCGGCTGGCCCAGCGACTTCAGCACGTACGGCGGCGGGTTCGTCTACCACGTCTCTGAAACGCAGGTGATGGTGGGCTACGCCTACGCGCTCGACTACGCCCGGGCGGAGATCGACCCGTTCACGCTCTTCCGCCGGTTCAAGTCGGCGAAGTGCGTCAAGCGCCACATCCGCGGCGGCAAGACGGTCGCATACGGGGCGAAGGTGATTCCCGAGGGCGGGTTCTACGCCGTCCCGAAGCCGTACGTGCCTGGCTGCGTGATCGTGGGCGACGGCGCAGGGCTGCTCGACTCCCTGCGCATCAAGGGCGTCCACATCGCGTTCCAGAGCGGCGTCGCTGCCGCGGGGGCGATCCTCGACGAGCTGAGGGACGGCAAGGGCCTCGAGACGTATCCTGACCGCCTGAAGGAAATCCCCGGCTGGAAGGAGATGGAGCGCGTGCGCAACGTGCGTGCGTCTTTCTCGTGGGGCATGCCATACGGCGTGATGGCGGCGGGGCTCGCATGGGCAACGTTCGGAAAGTTCCCGTGGTTCCGCGTGCCTGGCTGCGACGAGGGCGACGCCGCCGCGCTGCGTCCGCTCGACCGCGCGAAGCTCGCGCGCGAGCAGGCTGACGCGATCGAGGCGTCGCCGATCCAGCCCGACCGCCTGACGGACGTGTTCATGAGCGGCACGATCCACGAGGAGGACCAGCCCTGCCACCTCAAGATCAAGGATCCTGCCGCCTGCGCGAAGTGCGATGAGAAGTACGGCTCGCCTTGCACGCGCTTCTGTCCGGCGGAGGTGTACCGCCGCGACGAGGGACACCTGCAGGTCGACTTCTCGAACTGCCTGCACTGCAAGACCTGCAAGATCAAGTGCCCGTGCGGCAACATCGACTGGACATTCCCGCAGGGCGGCGACGGGCCGCGCTACACGCGGATGTAGCGGCGCACCGCCGGCCAAGGAGCTCACTGGATGAAGGCCATTGTCGACCATCGCGCGCGCAAGCAAGTGATCATCGCGAACGCCATACAGCTGTTCGCGCGGCAGGGCTACAACGACGTCACGTTCCAGGATCTTGCCGACAGCAGCGGCATCGCGCGCACGATCCTGTACCGCTACTTCAAGAACAAGCGGCAGATATTCGACGCCGCCATCTTCCTCGCGCTCGACAGGGTCGTCCAGAAGCATGCCGAAATCATGCGCGCGAAGCTCCCCGCGTCCGTCCGCCTCCGCCAGATATGCACCGCTGTCACGGCGACTCTCTTCGACAACCGGGAGTTCCTCTCCGTCATCATCGACTTCGTGATGGCCATGAAGCGTGGCAAGCACGACATGACGCGGCGCATCATGACGTTCACGATCGGCCTCAAGCGCATCCTCCACACGCTGCTCGTGGGCGGCATCCACTACGGCGAGTTCCGCGCCGACGTGAACCCCGACGTCTACACCGACCTCCTCTACGCCCAGTTCGAGAGCGCCGTGCTGCGCCTCACGGTGAGCGGCGACGCCGCGCTGACTGACGTGATGAACCGCATCGACGAGCTGCTGAAGGGGCTTGCACGGAAATGACGCCCGCCTGGTCGATACATCCCGACGAGTGGAAGCCGCTCCTCGTCGCTCGCGGCCTGCGCGCGTTCCGCGCCGACCAGATACTCCAGAGCCTCTACCGAGACTGGATCATGGACTGGGACGCCGCCACTACCCTTCCCAAGGACTTCCGCGAGACGCTGAAGGCGGAGTTTCCCCTGCGCGTGCCGGAAGTGCTGGCACAAGACCGCGCCGAGGACGGCACGACAAAACTCCTGCTCGGGCTTTCCGACGGAAACTCCGTGGAGACGGTGGTGATTCCCGCGAAGGGGCGCTTCACGCAGTGCGTCTCCACGCAGGTCGGATGCGCGATGGGCTGCGTGTTCTGCGCGTCCGGCAGCAAGGGGCTCGTGCGTTCGCTCGCCGCCGACGAGATCGTTGCGCAGGTGATGACGGCCCAGCACCTCTTCGCCTCGCCGGAGAACAAGCGGCAGGGCTCCGGCCTTTGCCTCACCAACCTGGTGGTGATGGGCATGGGCGAACCGTTCGCGAACTACGACGAGACGCTACGCGCTCTCAAGGTGCTGAATGCCGGCAAGGGGCCCAACCTCGGCGCGCGCCACATCACGCTCTCCACGTGCGGCATCGTGCCCGGCTTCGCGAAGCTGGCGGCGGAAGGTTACCAGTTCGAACTTTCCGTATCGCTGCACGCGCCGAACGACGAGCTGCGCTCGCAGCTGATGCCCGTGAACAAGAGGTGGCCGATCGACGAGCTGCTGGCCGCGTGCCGCGACTACACGCGCGCCACGGGCCGAGTGATCACGTTCGAGTACACGCTCGTGAAGGGGCTCAACGACTCGCGCGCCTGCGCCGAGGAGCTGGTGCGCCGGCTGAAGACGCTGCCATCCTGCAAGGTGAATTTGATTCCGCTCTCGCCCGTCGACCACCGGCCCGACTTCCAGACGCCCGACGAGGCGACGCAGCTCGCGTTCCTCGACGTGCTGATGAAGGCGCACATCCAGACGATGCTCCGCCGCAGCCGCGGCAAGGACGTGGCGGCGGCCTGCGGCCAGCTTCGCCTGCGTACCGCGGGCAAGGAAGGAGGCGGGGAGGCGCCATGCAGGAGCTGAAGCCGGGATTCGTCGTCGGTTCGTACCGCATCGTCCGCGCGCTGGGCACGGGCGGCATGGGGGCCGTGTACGAGGTCGAGCACGTCACGCTCGGCGTCCGCTACGCGCTCAAGACCTTCACGCTGGAGAAGGGCCACGCCGAGCTGTTCCGCAAGCGGTTTCTCGCCGAGGGACGCCTCCTCGCGCGGCTCCGCCATCCGAACCTCGTACGCGTGTTCGACCTCGCCTGGGACGAGGAGAACGGGATTCTCTACTACGTTATGGATCTTGTCCTCTACAAGGACGGCGCTGCGTACACGCTGGCGGACGTCGAGCAGGGCAGCGCGGACGAAGAGCATCTCGTGCAGTGGTTCGGCGAGCTTTGCCAGGCGCTCGCCTACGTCCATGCGCAGGGCATCGTCCATCGCGACATCAAGCTCAACAACATCCTCCTCGCGCCGGAGCGGCACGTTGTGCTTTCCGATTTCGGCATCTCGAAAGTTCTGGGCGACAGGCTGCGCACCGATCTTGACGTCTCCCAGACGATGGTTTCCACGACGGACGCGGTGTCGGGCGGCAAGCTCATCATGGGCACCAAAGGGTACATGGCGCCGGAGGTCCTGCGCGGCGAGGAGGTGACGCCGGCGGCAGACGTCTATTCGCTCGGCGTCGTCTTCTTCAAGCTGCTCACGGGCGTGTGGTACGACAGGAGCCTCGTCACGCACGGCCGGACCGACCTCAACCTGCTACGGCACTTCGAGAACCGCTGGCAGGAAATCTTGCCGCAGATGCTGGCCGAGGATCCCGCCAAGCGTCCGCTCGACCTCGTAAGGCTTGCCGCCCGCCTGACCTCGCCGTCCGTTGCGCCTGGTCGCAGCCTCTTCGCTCGCCCGATGGCGTGGGCGGCAGGGCTCGCTGCCGCGCTGGGCGTCGCGGCCGGCGCGTACCTCTTGCTTTCGCCGCCGGGCAGACGGGCGGCCAAACCCGCGTTGCCGACGGCCCAGGCCGAGGACGCCACCTGGCTGGATCAGGCGTTCGCCGTGCCGGGAGACGCTCGATGAGCAGGATTCCGGATACGCCCGTCACCCTCATCGCGCGCATGGCCGCGCAAGCCACCGGCGAGGACGAAGCGACGTGGGTGAAGTTCTTCGAGCTCTACCAGCCAGTGATACGGCATTTCGCCGAGTTCGCGGGGGCGAGGTCCGACACCGACGATGTGGTACAGGACGTGATGGTGAAGCTCGTGGAAGTGTTTCGGAGCGGCGCCTACCGCCCGGAGAAGGGTCGCTTCCGCGCGTTCCTCGCCACGATCACCCGCCGCGAGGTCATCAACCGCTGGCAGAAGGCCCAGGTGCGTGCGGCCGACCGCCATGTGTCGCTCAACCGTACCACCGCGCAGGAGATCGCCGTGCAGCCCGAGGCGGCGGCGATGCTGGACGCGAAGTGGCGGCTGGCGCAGCACGCGGCCGCCGTGGAGCACGTGCTTACGCGCACCGCGCTCGCGCAGAGGTCGAAGGATGTCTACCGAGCCTACGTGCTGGAGGAAAAGCCCATCGGCGAGGTGGCAAAGGCGTTCGGCGTCTCCCGGAACGTGGTCTCGCAGACCAAGACCCGCGTAGACGCCATGATAGCCGACTTCGAGGCCATGCTCAGGGACTAGAGGTGTGGCATCGGATGGGAATGCGCAGGCCAGAGGCTGGAAAGGCGCGATGCCGCTTCGCCGGGTGGTGCCTGGCCAGGACCCCCGGGACACCCATGACCACCAGGACGGCGCATGGCGGGTGCTTCGCATCCGCGATTCACCGGCAATTTGCAATCGGCAAAAAAAATTGCAAACCACTGTCATTCCCGCTCGCGAATCTTGTACTACCTTATATGAGCATGACTAAAACGGACAGAACGGAGTACTAAACATGAAAAGACTTGTGGTTTCGATCGCGGCAATGCTCGCCCTCGCGGCAGCCGCCATGCCCACGCGGGACGAGCAGAGGAAAGCCGCCCCGATTGTGGCCGAGCTGATGAATCCCCTCGTGGCCGACTTCAGGGCCAAGAAGAAGACCGCCGCCGAGGTGGGCGACGTGGCCATGACCTACGCCAAGGAGGCGAACACCGAGGCCGCCAAGTTCCTGCTCCTGAAAGGCGCCATCTGGTACTTCGCCCAGGCCAAGGAGGACGCCAAGGCCGTCGCCGCCATCGCCGCGCTCGGGGAACAGGTAAAGGACATTCCGCCCGAAGTCATGCGCAACGACATCCTCAAGCCCGCCATCGACCATGTGAGCGAGCAGAACGTGCCTGGGCTCTTCGCGCAGTACCGCTCGGCGTCTGCGCAGATGGAGCTCGCGAAGCTGGCTTCGTCCATCAAGCGCAACCGCGCCGACGAACCTACGCGCCGACGCTACGCGGAGCTGCTGGCCGTAACGGGCGACTGGAAGGGCGCGCTGGACGTCTTCGCGAAGCTGGATGACGCCAAGGACGTGGCGAAGGCCGAGGCCGCCGGCAAGACGCTCGCCCCGGCGGGCGACTTCTGGTGGAGCTACAAGCCGACGGAACCCACGGCGGCGGATGCGATCAAGGCCCATGCTGTGGCGCTCTACCGCAAGGCCATCGCCTCCGGCGAGCTGACTGGCCTGAAGAAGGTCATCGCCGAGAAACGCATCGCCTCGACGCCGTTCGCCGACAGTTTCTCTGCTTCCGCCGCTGTCGGCTCGGGGCGCGCCGCAAACGTTTCCGACGCGCCTCGCGGCGGTGTGCCATCCAACGCCCTCTACTGCGTCATCGACCTCTCGGCGGGACCGGACGCGAGCAAGTATCCCGTCTCGTACCTCGCCGCCGAGCCGAAGGGCGGCTGGACGGACGAGTACAAGACCACGAAGCTTGTTTTGCGCCGCATCGAGCCGGGCACATTCAAGATGGGCGGCGAGCATAAGGTGACGCTCACGAAGCCGTTCTACTGCGGCGTATTCGAGGTCACGCAGAAACAGTACGAGCTGGTGACGGACAACAATCCATCTAAATATAAGGGCGATATGCGGCCCGTCGAAAATGTCTCGTGGAATATGATTCGCGGCGATTCGTCCACCTACGACTGGCCAAGTTCCGTGAACGTCGATTCTTCGACGTTTATGGGCAAGCTCCAGGCGCGCACGGGCCTTACCTTCGACCTGCCCACAGAAGCCCAATGGGAATACGCTTGCCGGGCGGGGACGACGAGCAAATACAACAATGGCGGCGACACCGAGGCCGACCTGAAGAAGCTGGGGCGGTTCGCTCTCAACCAGAAAGCGCGTTGCTGGAAGGAGCCCGATGAATCTTTCGCTAGGCACGAGCCGGACGGCAAGGGCGGCTGTTTGGATGGACACACGGTTGTCGGCTCGTATCAGCCGAACGCCTGGGGGCTCTACGATATGTACGGGAACGTGTGGGAGTGGTGTCTGGATTGGTACGGCGACTTGGCAAGCGGGGGGACGGAGCCCGTTGGTTCTTCCTCGGGAGCGAACAGGGTGAGGCGCGGCGGCAGCTGGGACAACGGTGCGGTCCGCTGCACCTCGTCCATCCGGGGCAACAGCTTCCCGTCGTCCGTCCTCTCCAGCTTCGGCTTCCGCCTCGCCCGAACCCTGTCGAACTAGGCAGTGGTTTGGTAGAGGCGGCGTTGCATCGCCGCCCGCAGCGACGGACGGCGGTGGAACGCCGTCCCTGTCGTTTTGCATTGAATTTCTCGCTGTCGCTTGACATGCGTAATCGTTTTAGGTAAACTTTCCTCGTTGACACGTTCAGTCTGACTCAAGGAGAGCGAATGATGGAACCGAATGACGACAATCTGGAGACGCACAGGCCGCCTTTGCGCGTGGCCATGGTGGGGCTTGGCAGAGCAGCCCTGCATGACCACCTTCCCGCATTGAGGAGCCTCCCCGAGCTGTACCAGGTGACGGCTGTGTGCGATCTCATACGCGAGCGGCGCACGATCGTGGAGAAGGCGTATCCCAAGGTGCGCATGTACCGCCGCGTCGAGGACATGATGGACGATCCCGACATCGATCTGGTGGACATCGCCCTTCCCACGACGGACCACCAGTCCGCCGCGCTGGAGTCGCTGAACCGCGGCAGGTACACCCTCCTCGAGACTCCGCTCGCCCTCTCGCACGACGCCGCCACGATCCTCAAGGCCGCATCCGTGAAGGCGCAAGGTCGCCTCTTCGCGTACACGCCAGGGCTCTTCGCCCCCGACTTCCGCCTCGCGCAGGCCGCGCTGGACAACCCGGCCCTCGGCGAGATCTACGACGTGCGCGTCCGTCGCCAGGACTACCTGCGCCGCGACGACTGGCAGAGCGTCAAGCGGTGCGGCGGCGGCGCCGCATGGTACGCGGGCGTGGACGCCATCCTCCAGGCCGTGGCGCTCATGCGCGCCCAGCCAACCCAGCTGTGGAGCGAGCTCAAGCGCGTGGCCGCGCTCGGCGACGCCGAGGACTTCGCGCACATCGTGCTGAAGTCGCGCGGAGAGGTGACGGCAGACATCGAGATCAACGGCGGCCACCTCGCCGCTTGCGAGCCGTCGTTCACCGTCCGCGGCTCGCGCGGTACCTTCACCGTCGCACCTGGAGCGACCGAGGGCGTTCTCCACGTGATCGACCCCGCGTTCAAGTTCCCGCGAAGACGGTCCAGCGTCCGCACGCCGCCGCTTGACGACATGCACGAGAAGCTGCCGATCGTCGACATCCCCGCCGCCCTTCCCCCCACGGCGGAGAAGTCCGGCACCGTCGCGTTCTGGCGGGCCATGTACGCCACCATTCGGACGGCGGAACCGTTCCCGGTCGCGCTCGACGACGTCGTCGAGGCTATTCGCTATCTCCAGCTGGTAAAGAAGGCTTCGCCCTTCGCGAAATGAGGAACCGTGCCATGTCAGAGGAAAACAACTTTGTGTCGTTCGTCTGCACCACCTGCCGCCAGGAGATCGAGGCCCCTGCAGGAAAGATAGGCCAGACGGTGGAATGTCCCGCGTGCGGCGCGCACATCGTCGTCGCTCCGGCGGAGGAGCAGGCTCCGACGCAGGCCCAGCTGGACGCGATGAAATCACGCACGATCCGCATCGAACTCTCGGACCTGTAAAGGGACCATGCCGTCCGCCGTACTGATCGTCGCCTCAACGCGCGTCCATGCGGATCCCCAGGAGATGCTCCGCATACAGGATACCGTGGCCGCCCTGCGCGAGCAGGGACGTGCAGTCGACGTTCTCGTGCCGCGCATCGCCCCCCTTCTCACCGCCACGCTAGACCCCGCCGCCAGGGTCTTCACCATTCCGCGCATCCCTTTCACCGACGATCCTCCGCGCCGCCCGTCCATCCGCCGCTTCATCCTCGCCACCATCATGTTCTTTCGCGGAGTGGCGCTTGCGGCCCGACGCGACTACGCCGTCCTGCACGGGTTCAACGACGGCGCGCTCGTCGCGCGCGCGATTGACCGCGGCACCGTTCACCGCTACCCGTACATCGCCGAGATCCACCGTCCGCTGTCGACGCCCGGATTCTTCAAGGGCCCGCGCGCGGCGATCGCGCGTCACCTCGAGCTCTCGACGCTCCGCCACGCTTCGGCAATCATCCTTCCAAACGCGTCATCCATTTCGGGATTCGGCAGCAGCCTGCCCAAAGCCCGCGTATCCATCATCCCCGACCCGCACGCGGAGATCTCCCCCGACGCGTTCACGTTCGCCGAGTTTTCCCTCGCGATCGAACACATCTACGACTACGTGCTAAGACCAATCCCAGAGAAGAGATAGCCATGGCCAAGAAAAAAGGCAATGTGAAAAAGAACGCCAAAGTGGCGAAGAAGGCTAAACCCGTCAGCAGACTGCGGTATGCGGCACGCATCGCCGTGGCAGTCGTGGTCCTGACCCTGCTCGCCCTCTGCGGCATCGGCGACTGGTACGTCCACCATCCGGCCGAATGGCTCGCCGAGCGCGAATCCTTCCTCACGGCACCGCTCGTGTACTTCGGCGACCGCACCGCATTCGTCACCGACGCGCTCGGCTGGACCGGCCACGACGCGGTCTACGACTCCGACGACCCCGTCCCTTCCGGGCAGGTGTTCTTCGCCGGCGAGCCGCAACGCGTGGGCAATCCGGCGCCAAAGGACATCGCCGTGCTCCGCCGCGGCGAGTTCGCTGTCGGCTGGTCGCCGTCGCTGAAGCGTCCAGTGTGGGCCGCCTACCACGTGCCGCGCGACGCGCGATTCGACGATGGCAAGCGCCCTAGCTTCACGAAGGACCGCAGCGTCGCCTCTTCCCCCTCGCCCGCCGCCTACACCGGCTCGCGCTACGACCGCGGACACATGGTGCCGAACCACGCAGTCGTCTCGCGCTTCGGGCCGGACGAGCAGCGCAAGACGTTCATGATGACGAACATCTCCCCGCAGGCACCCGCGCTAAACCGTGGACCTTGGCGCGAGATGGAACGGCGCATCGCAGACCTCTGGACTGCGAAGTACGGCGAGATATGGGTCATCGTGGGCGCCCTATCCGGAACGTCCCCAAGCGCGAGAGAGACGATCGCCGCCGGAGGCATAGATGTTCCTGAGCAGTACTACATGATAGCCGTCGCGCAGACGGAGGATGGCGTACGCGCGCTCGCAGTCCTCGTGCCGCAGACGTCCGGACGCTGGGCGTTTCCCGCGCACGACATCGTGACGATCGACGAGCTCGAGAAGCTGTCCGGACTGGAGTTCTTCCCAGAGATGCCGTCTTTCCTCAAGCGCCCCCTGCAGGCCGACCGCCCGACGCGGCTGTGGCCGATCCGCTTCCGCGACCTGCTGAAGCTCATCCTGCTCCGCTTCGCGTGACAGATGGTGGACCCGCCGGGACTTGAACCCAGGACCAAGGGATTATGAGTCCCCCGCTCTGACCAACTGAGCTACGGGTCCGCGTTGGCGCCCCTGACAGGACTCGAACCTGCTACCCGCTGCTTAGAAGGCAGCTGCTC
>CAMPAF010000085.1 GCA_946631535.1 uncultured Verrucomicrobiota bacterium | reverse complement strand
GGCAAGTTGTTTCAAAAAGTTGTTTCCAATCATCAGAAGGCTCGGCGGTGAATTACGCCCGGTGCTTTGTGGATGCCAAAATGCATTTGCAGAAGGGCGGGGGGAAATGCTACAATCATCACCAGCTTGGTGGAACGTGTCTGCGGTGGACAGGTGTCGCTGGGCGAAAATGGAGCAAAGAGATGCAAAAGAGAGAGCGCGGGTTTCTTGGCGGATGGCTTGCCTCCGCCGTCACGATGTGTGCCATGGCGGCGTTCGGCTACGGGCCTCTCGGCGATGCGACGACATGGTTCGACGAGACGTACCAGAACTTCACGGAAGTGCGGAGCAACAAATGGACCACGTCGGCCGGCACCTGGCGCAAGACGTCGGCCACCGACCGCACGGTCCACACGAGCGCTGCCGGAGGGGATTCCTTGCAGCTCGACACGCGCGGCGGCGAGATCCAGTTCGAGCCCACGAAGAAGTACGCCTACAACGCCCGCATGCAGCTAGACGCGGACATGACCTTCACGGCCTGCCGTTTCGGCGAGGAGTGGAACCTCACGAACTTCTCGCACCACGCCGCCATCGCGATGCGCCTGAAGGAAGACGGCGAGACGTGTACGTTCATCGGCTGGATTTCCACGCGCGACAGCGGCAACATCAAGGGCCGCTGGCTCGAACTCTCCGCCGACGGCCTCGTGGCGGAGGAGGACCGCATCTACGCCGTGCGCGTCGAGAGCGACTACTCGTGCGTGCCCACGCGCATCCGCTACACGGTGGACGGCCACGTGCTCGCGGACGCCCTCGGCAACACCTGGTTCTCGTCGCGCAGCTCGCTGGGGCCGGACGTGACGCAGAAGAAGCACGCGACGAAGGTCGGCCTGCGCGGCAAGGGTACGGTGGGGCGCATCACGGCCACGGAGGCGGTCGCGCGCGCGCCCCGCGCCGAGGTCTCGTTCGCCGCGGTGTCGCGTCCGCAGGCGGGCAGCACGCTCACGCCCGCGGTGACGCCGAACGAGGGCGTCACGCTGGGCGAGCTGTCCTACGACTGGCACCTAGTGGACGCCGCAGGGATGCCCGTCGCCGGCGGCGCGCGCGGCACGGGCTCGACGTATGACCTGCAGGCCTCGGACTTCGGACACTGGGTGGTGGTGGACGTCTCCGACGGCAACGGCTACGCCGGCACGGGTAAGTTCTGGTGCAGCGACCTGCCCGTCGTGGAGATGACGGTGGGGACGGCGGACGGCTACGTGAAGACCGACGACGAGACGGCCGAGGTGGGCGTGACCTACTACTACGCCGACGAGGCCGACAACTTCTTCCCGCTGGCGGTCGAGGAGGGGGCGGACCTCGCCCCGTACCGCGAGCAGTACGAGGACCTCTTCGTGGAGGCGATCGCCTACACATGGCCGTCGAGCAAGAAGGAGACGCACTCCGGCACGATCACGATCCGGGGCAACGCCGAGTACGACGACCAGGTGACGAACATGAAGTTCACGATCCACGTGCGCGGCAACTCCACGGCCGGACAGGACAAGAAGCCCTACAAGATCAAGCTCGACAAGAAGACCGACCTCTTCGGCCTCGGCGGCGGCGTGAAGAACAAGCACTGGGTGCTGCTCGCCAACTGCTTCGACGAGTCGCTCATGCGCAACAAGCTCTGCTACGACCTCGCCGGACAGTTCGGCGCGCCCGTGTGGATGAAGAGCGAGTGGGTGGATGTGGTGATGAACGGGAAGTACGTGGGTAACTACCAGCTCTGCCAGCACATCCGCGTGTCCGATGAGCGCATCCCCATCCTCAACTGGGATACCGGCGACGTGGCGGAGGCGGCGCAGAAGGCGAACCCGGCCCTGACGGCCGATGACGTCGACGCGCTTGACGTGATGCTGGAGACGAACTGCCTCTGGATGACGTCCGGCACGTTCGCCTACGGCGGCACGAACTACGTGCTTTCCGCGAAGAAGGCCGACGGCGGCACGCTCGACGGACAGGGACGCATCAAGGTCTACTGGAAGGCCTGGAACGGCGGCGACATCTCCAAGGGGCTCGTGTTCGAGATCGACTCCAAGAAGATGCCCAAAGCCAATGGCGGAACTGCTCCCGCGCCGTCCAGCTTCATCCAGAACAACACGACCTCGAAGGGCACGATGAAGCTGTGCGTGGCGATGAACACTCCGGAATACGCTTTCACGAACCCGACGATCAGCAACTTCGTGTGGGAGACGTGGTGGAACCTCGGCCAGGCGTGGATGTCGGGCACGAACGTCAACACGAGGGGCGAGCACTACGCGGATCTCGCGGACTTCGACTCCATGGTGTCCTACTGGCTCTCGCAGTTCGTGCCGGGCAACGACGACGCGGGCTCCTTCAGCCGCTACAGCTACATGAACGCGGACGGCAAGATGGTGTTCGCCCCTGCCTGGGACTTCGACTACGGCCTCGGCTCGCTCCAGATCCGCATCCGCACGCCAGCCGTCACGAACATCTACGGCGAGGCCACCTACGCGGCGATCATCCCCGAGAAGTGGATCCCCTCGCGCAGCCAGAACAACTTCATGGGGCACTGGACGTCCGACCCGTACTTCACCTTCAAGCTCCGCGAACGCTACTTCGCCACGCGCCCGTACCTGACGGACATGGTGAAGGAGGGCGGCCTCATCGACCAGTACAAGGTGAAGCTCGCCGCGTCCGCGCGCGCGAACGACCTGCGCTGGAACAACCGCATCGGTTTCTTCGGCAACGCGGAGGAAACTGGCGACGCGGACACGCTTAAGCAGTTTCTCACACGGCGCTTCGCGTGGCTGGACCGTCAGTTCGCCACCGTCGGCTGCGCTGTGTCGAACGTCTCGGAGACAGTCAACGCGAGCGCCCTGCGCTACGCGCGCAAGAAGGAGATCGCGCCGACATTCACCGGCGCGTCGCCCACGCCGGGATCCGTGGAGACGGATGTGGCGGACGTGACGGCCCCGATTGCCCGTTCTGCATTGACAGGCACCGTGGCGGTGCCGACGTCCGGCGCGGCGTCTCTTGACGTCTACGTGAACGGACGCTTCGCGTCCAACGTGCCCGTCTCTTCCGGTACGGCCTCCCTGTCGATCCCGGCCGCCAACCTCATGTCCGGCGGGACGAACTTCATCGCCTTCGTCGCGAAGAACGCGTCCGGCGGCGAACTCGCGAAGAACGTGGCCGTGGTGGTGGCGTCGCTGCCGGAAGTAGTGGCCGAGGCGGACGGCGGGCATGACGTGCCGATCGCGTGGCTGTCAGATGCATGGGACGATCTCGCCGCGGCCGGCAGCACGGCGGCGCGTCCCGTGTCGTACGACGACTACCTCGCCTTCGCGACGAACGCCTCGCCGATCGGCAAGAGCGTGCCGCTCTGGCAGGACTACGTGGCAGGCACGACGCCGACGGACGTGGACGAGCTCTTCACCGCCGACATCACGATGACGAACGACACGGCGTACATCTCTTGGCGGCCAGACCGTCCGGACCTGCGCGCGACGCGCGTCTACAAGCTGAAGGGCGCCGCCGACCTCGCAGGCCCGTGGGCCGAGACCAACGCGTTGAACCCGCCGGCGGAGTTCCGCCAGACGAACAACTTCTTCAAGGTGGAAGTGGAGCTGCAGAAGTGAAGATATCAATCCCGTACGCACGCACGGCCATGGAGGCCGAGGTCGATCAAGCGCGGCTGAACGGCGTGTACACTTCGTCGCTGCCGCCTGCTGCGGCAGACGAGTCCTCATGCGTGCGTGCGGCGCTCGACGCGCCGATCGGCTCGCCGCGTCTTGAGGAGCTTGCCGCCGGCAAGAAAAAGGTAGTGATAATCGCGAGCGACCACACGAGGCCCGTCCCGTCGAAGATCATCATGCCGCAGCTGCTCGAGCGCATCAGGAAGGGGAACCCGTCGGCGGAGATCACGATCCTGATCGCGACGGGCTTTCACCGGCTGACGACGCGCGAGGAGCTGGTCGGGAAGTTTGGCGAGGAGATCGTGGCGCGCGAGCGGATCGTGGTGCACGACTCTTCCGACGCGGAAGGCCTCGTAGAGGCTGGCACGCTTCCGTCTGGCGGGCGGCTCATCGTGAACCGTCTCGCGATGGAGGCGGACCTGCTAGTCTCGGAGGGCTTCATCGAGCCGCACTTCTTCGCGGGGTTCTCGGGAGGGCGCAAGAGCGTGCTTCCGGGCATCGTCTCGCGCGAGACGGTGCTCGCCAACCACTGCAGCGAGTTCATCCAGAGCCCGTACGCGCGGACCGGAATCCTTGAAGGGAACCCGATCCACCGCGACATGCTGTTCGCGGCGGAGACGGCGAAGCTCGCGTTCGTGGCGAACGTGGTGATCAACGGCGAGAAGAAGATAGTGCATGCGGTGGCAGGGCATTTCCGGAAGGCGCACGAGGCGGGGTGCGCGTGGCTGAAGGACATCTGCCGCGTGCGCGCGCCGATGTCGGACATCGTTGTGACCTCGAACGGCGGCTATCCGCTCGACCAGAACGTGTACCAGTCGGTGAAGGGCATGACTGCG
Source organism: uncultured Verrucomicrobiota bacterium (assembly GCA_946631535.1). Next base: position 5,927 of record CAMPAF010000085.1, on the reverse strand, counting down.
GCGGAGGCCGTGTGCCGGGACGGCGGCGTCATCGTGATGGTGGCGTCTTGCGCAGACGGATCTGGCGGCGAGTCGTTCTACCGCAACCTGGCGGAGGCACCCACGCCCGAGGCCGTGCTGGAGCGGGTGCTGCGCGTGCCGCGCACCGCCACGCAGCCCGACCAGTGGGAGTTCCAGATACTCGCGCGCATCCTTTCGCGACATACGGTGATACTCGTAACGCGCGACTGCGACCACGCGATGCTTCAGGCTATGCATCTTGAGACGGCGTCGTCGCTGCCCGAGGCGCTTGCGCGTGCGGACGAGATCGTCGGCGCGGACGCCCGAATCGCCGTCATCCCTGACGGGGTGTCCGTCATTTCCGAACCGGCATAGAGTTGGGTTCCCCGCGCACCTTCTCGCGAAGTGCCTGGAAGAGCACGTAGAGGCCTGGTACGAGGACGATGCCGAGGAGCGTGGCGGCGCACATGCCGGCGAAGGTGGTGGTGCCGATCGCGCGGCGGCTTCCGGCGCCTGCGCCGGTGGCCCAAACGAGCGGCGCGACGCCGAGGACGAACGTGAGAGCCGTCATCAGCACGGCGCGGAAGCGCTCGTGCGCGCCGGAGAGCGCCGCCTCGACGATGCCCAGGCCGTCGCGCTCGTGGCGTTCCTTGGCGAACTCGACGATGAGGATGGCGTTCTTCGATGCGAGGCCGATGAGGAGCACGATGCCGAGCTGGGCGTAGATGGAGAGGTCCAGCCCCGCGATCTTGAGGCCGAGGAGCGCGCCGAGGACTGCCGTCGCGACCGAGAGCATCACCGGGAGCGGAATGGTCCAGCTCTCGTACTGCGCCACGAGGAACAGGTACCCGAAGAGGACGGCGAGGATCAGGAGCGGGAGGGCCGTGCCGCGCGCGCGCATCTCGTGGAAGGTGAGTCCGGCCCAGTCGTAGCCGTAGTCGGGCGGCAGCTTCTCGTTGAGGATGCGGATCACCTCCTCTCGGCAGTCGCCCGCGAGGACGCCGGGGGCGGGCGTGCAGAGGATGGTGCAGTACACGTACTGGTTGCGGCGGTAGATGACGCGCGGGCCGAGGCTCTCGCCGAAGGTGACGAGCGCGCTCACCGGCACCATCGCGCCCGTTTCGGAGCGCACGTAGAGTCCGCGCACGGACTCTACGTCGGCGCGGCCGTACCAGTCGGCCTGTACTGTGACGCGATTCACCTGGGTGCCGAGGTTGACGTCGTTCACGTAGAGCGAGCCGAGGTAGGTCTGGAGCGTCGAGTAGAGTGTGGCGAGCGGCACTCGGAAGAGCTCGCACTTCGCGCGGTCGACGTCCAGGTGCAGGTGGGGCGTGTCGGCGTTGTAGCCGCAGACGGCGCTCTCGATCAGCGGGGACGCCTCGAATTCCTGCTTGAGCGACTTCGCCACGCGGGCGAGGCGGGTGGCGTCGGTGTCGCCGAGCGAGAAGATGGCGGGCTCCACGCCGCCGATCGCGCCGAAGCCCGGGATTGGCGGCGGCGCGAAGGCGCGCGTCACGAGCATCGGGAGGGTGGAGTTCGTCTCGTTGATGCGCGCGCGGATGGCGAGGACCTCCAGGTCCTTGCCGGGGCGCTTCTCCCACGGGTCGAGCCTTACGGTCATCATGGACTGGTTCTCGCCGCGTCCGCCGATGCGGCTTGAGCCGGCGGTCATCAGCACGGACTCGACGCCGGGGATGCCCCTCATGCGCGTGACGGCCTCGCCGCAGGCCTGGGCGGTGAGCGTCCGCACGCAGCCTTCTGGCAGGTTCGCGTCCACCATCACCGTCCCCTGGTCCTCGTGCGGGATGAACGCCTGCGGGATGGACTTAGCGGTGGAGATGGCGAGGCAGACCAGGACGAGGAATACGAGCGCGAGCAGGACGACGTGGCGGGCGAAGATTCCAGACGCCCACACGTAGAGGCGTCCCGCACCTTGGAGGAGCGAGTCGAATATCCGGAAGAGGACGAACTTCCGCCGTCCCTCTGGCGCGTTCCTGAGGAGCACGGTGCAGAGCGCCGGCGAGAGCGTGAGCGCGCAGACTGACGAGAACACGACCGCCGTGGAGAGCGTGACGGCGAACTGCTGGTAGATCTTGCCGGTGAGGCCGCCGAGGAAGCCTACCGGCACGAAGATGCCGAGCAGCACGAGCGTGGTGGCGATGACCGCGCCAGTCACGTCCTGCATCGCCTGGATGGACGCCTCCTTCTGGTTGAGGCCCTGCTCCATGAGCGTCTGCACGCGCTCCACCACCACGATCGCGTCGTCCACCACGGTACCGATCGCGAGGACTAGCCCGAACAGCGTGAGGATGTTGATGGAGTAGCCGAGCGCGGCCATGACGGTGAACGTGGAGAGGAGGGAGACGGGAATGGTGATGATGGGCACGAGCGTGGCGCGGAAGTCCTGGAGGAATATCCAGCAGACGAGCGCGACGAGGCCTAGCGTGAGGAAGAGGGTGAAGACGATCTCCTTCAGGCAGGCGCGCACGTAGTCCGTGGTATCGTAGGGGATGATCCACTCGAGATCGCCGGGGAATCGCTTCTCGAGGCGCTTCATCTCCTCGCGGATGAGGTTCATCGTGCGGATCGCGTTGCCGCCTGGAAGCTGGTTGAGGTCAACGGAGGTGGAGACGTCGTTGTTGAAGGTGTTGAAGAAGTTGTAGCCCTGCTCGCCGTACTCGGCGCGCGCTACGTCCTTGAGGCGGACGATTCCACCCTTGGCGTCGCGGCGGACGATTATCTCGCCAAACTCCTCCGGCGTGTGGAGGCGGCCCTTGGCGATCAGCGTGATCTTGCGCGAGTTGTTGTCGGGCGTGGGGGAAGCGCCGACGGAACCGAGCGACGCCTGCACGTTCTGCGCCTTGATGGCGGCCACGATCTCCTCGGCGTTGATGCCCTGGGCGGCGCAGCGCTTGGGGTCGAGCCACACTCGGATTGCCATCTTTGGACCGTGGATAGTGGCGTCTCCCACGCCGGGCACGCGCAGGATGGCGGGCTGCACCACGCCGTACATGTAGTCAGAGACCTCGATGCGGCTGAGCTTGCCGGTCTTCGAGCGGAGCGTGAGGATGCCGAGCTGGTCCTCGGAGGCGCAGCGGACGCGCAGGCCGGTGGCCTTGATCTCGGCGGGGAGCTTCGTGAGCGCCTGCTGCACGCGGTTCTGCACCTTCATGAGCGCCACGTCGCGGTCCGTGCCGACCTCGAACGTGATGCCGAGCGAGTAGGTGCCGTCGTCGGAGCAGGAGGACGCCATGAACAGCATGTCCTCCACGCCGTTCATCTCGTCCTCGAGCGGCGAGGCGACGGTGTTCATCACCTCGTGCGCGTTCGCGCCGGGATAGTTGCACGCCACCACGATGCGCGGGGGCTGCACCTCGGGGTACTGCGCCACCGGCAGCTTCATGAGCGCCACCGTGCCGGCGAGCGAGAGGACGATCGAGAGGACTCCGGCGAAGCGCGGCCGCTCGATGAAGAAGCGCGAGAAGGGGTGAAGGGCTTCGATCGCGGCGCGTATGCTCAGTTTCACGGGCGCGGCCTCCTCAGTGGAACTCCGATGCCGGCACCACGCGCACGCGCATGCCGTCGCCCAGCTTGTGGATGCCCTGCACGACGATCTTCTCGCCAGGCTTCACGCCGGTGAGGAGGCGGATCTTGCCGTCGGCGCGGGCGCCCGGCTTTGCGGCGCGGAAGCGCACCGTGTCCTCGCCGTCCATCACCCACACCCCGGTGGCCTGCGCCGTCTGCATGAGTGCGGAGACGGGAATTACCGGGACGGGGGCCGGGTCGGCCTCGTCGGCGAGTACGGTGACATAGGCGTTCGGCACGAGGAGGCGCTTCGAGTTAGGGAAGTGCGCGCGCACGAGAAGGGTGGCCGTCTCGGCGCTCATCTCGTTGTCCGAGAACGCCCATTTGCCGTTGGCGGGGTAGATCGCGCCGTCCGCGAGGCGCAGGCGCAGCCGGCGCGTGTCGCCCACGCGCGCACCGCCCCATGCGAGGTAGGCGCGGTCGGTGATCGGGAACGTCACGCGCACGGGGTCCATCTGCACGATGCGCGCGAGCGCGCCCTTCGAGGGCGACACGAAGTCGCCCGCGTGCATGAGGGTCTTGCCGATGCGGCCGGAGATCGGCGCGAAGATGCGCGTGTGCTTCATGTTGAAGGCCGTGCTCGCGAGTTTTGCCTCGGCCTGCGAGACCGCCGACTTCGCGGAGCCGAGCGCGGCGCGGTCGGACTCGAGGCCCGTCTCCGCCGCGTCCATCTCGGTCTGCGTGATGCCGCGCGCGTCCGCCGCCTTCAGGCGCCGCAGGAGGCGCTCGGCGCGCTCCACCGCCGCCTCGGCCTGCACGACCTTGCTCTTGGCGGCCGCCACCTCGGCCTTCGCCACGCCCTGCTCGGCCGCGTAGCGCTCGTCGTCGATCACGAAGAGCAGGGCGCCGGCCTTCACCTCGTCGCCCTCGGCGAACTTGACCTCCTTCACGTAGCCCTCGATCTGCGGGAGGATGTCCACCTCCTGCACGGGCTCCACGTGCCCCACGAACTCCTCGGGCGGGTTGAACTTCTCGGACGCCACCTCGCCCACGGCCACGAACGTGGCGCGCGACGCCATGCCGCGCGGCACCGGCGCGGAAACGCCCCAGAACGCATGCGCGAACCAGCCCAGCGCGACGCACGCGCCCCCCGCGCACAGATAGACGACCAGGGCCGCCGCCTTAGACGCCGCGCCCACCGCTTACTTCCTCGGCGCAGGGAGTTTCAGGGCCTGCGCGACGCCCACGGAGAAGGCCTTCCCCATCGACATCATGCCCCAGTCGTTCGGATGGCAGCCGTCCACGGTGCCCTCGATGTCGCCCGTGTACATGCCGTCCTTCGGCAGGTAGACGAGATCCTTCCAGCCTTCGGCGACGAGCTTGTCGTAAAGCGCCTTGATGAACACGTCCTTCGCGCACGGCGGACGGCAGTACACGTCGCACTGCTCCGCCATCACGATCGGCACGCCGGGACGCTTCGCGCGGAGATTGCGGATGAACGGCTCGTAGCGCTCCTTCACGAGCCCGTCGTGCATGTTCCAGAGGCAGTCCAGCACGTAGCAGCTCGCGTCGATCGCCGCGAGGTGCTCGCTCATCTCAAACTCCATCTTGCCCGATCCCGAGAAGCCGAGGTTGACGATCGGCACGTCGAGCGTGCGGCCCACGATGCTGGGAAACGCGAGGCCCGGACGCGACGCGCAGCCGCCGTGCGTGATCGACGTGCCGTAGAACACGACCGGCTTCGTCACGCCGCTCGCCCGCGGCGGCAGCGCCTCGATCTTCGAGCCCGGCTTCACGCCGAGCGCGAACGACTGGATGCCGTTGTAGAGCGGCAGGTTCACGAGGCACGGCGTGTTCGGCGCCCAGGCGATGTGCAGCGTGCCCGTCGCGGAATGGATGCGGCCCGTCTTCACGTACCGCCACACGCCATCGCTCCCCTGCTCATACACGTCGATGCCGCTCACGCCCGTGGCGGGCATGTGGTCCATCGCAAGGCTCTGGTTGATCGGCACCCAGCGGAACGTGAGCGAGGGCGAGTCCGTGCGGAAGCGGAACTGCATCCCGGCTGAGTGGCACTTCATCCCGCGCACGCCGCCGTTCACGTTCGTCGTGACGTTCCGCGGCAGGCGGTCGTAGAAGCGGTCCACGTCCGTGTACATCCTCCCCTCAAGCGGCAGGAAGCGTCCGTCGAGCCACTGCACGCCCTTCTCCGTGACCGAGTTCTCCAGCGCCATGCGCGGATCATACTTCGCCGCGTCCGCCGCGGCGGACAGCGCAACCAAAGCGGCGGCCGAGGCCACCACGACGCGTTTACAGTCGAGCATCATCTCTCCTCCTCGAAGTTGTTTTCCGTCAATTATACCCGCCCGCCTTGCCGAGGTCAAGCACGCGGTTGAAGCCGG